>JBGUEB010000021.1:0-22179 GCA_041821565.1 Gammaproteobacteria bacterium
GCGATGATAACCGGTCTGATCATGTCGTCATTCTATGTCGGTTTCCTGCTGGGTTCGATTACCGCCCCAAGAATTACCGGTAATGTCGGCCATATTCGAGTCTTCGCTGCACTCGCCGCATTAGCCTCAGCATCGATACTGGTACATGCTATTTTCATCCAGGTACCGATCTGGATCGCGCTGCGATTTATCAGCGGCTACTGCTTTGCCGGCCTCTATATTGTTGCCGAAAGCTGGATAAACGACCGCGCTACCAACGAGACACGCGGTAAACTGTTATCACTCTACATGGTCGTGTCATATCTTGGTGTCGGAGCTGGCCAGCTGCTACTTAATCTCGCCGATCCAACCGAGTACCTGTTGTTCATCCTGACTTCGGTTTTAATTTCTATCGCCGTAGTACCCTTACTATTATCTGCCGGATCTCCGCCCGCATTCCGGGAGTCGGTTAATATCAGCCTGCGCGCTTTGTTTCGACTATCACCCCTGGGGCTGGTCGGAATGTTTGGAGTCGGTCTCGTCACCGCGACATTTTTCGCGCTCGGACCAGTCTACGGTCAGCGTATCGGGCTCGATGTTAAAAACATTTCTTATTTTATGGCTGCTGCAGTAGTCGGCACGATTATCTTACAGGGGCCGCTTGGAGCATTATCCGATCGCTATGATCGCCGTATCGTTTTAACCATAGTCAGTTTACTGGCAGCCATTGCCGCGATAATCTGTGTTCCCCTGTCACAACAATCAACCCTGGTACTTTTCCTCTCGGCCGCCTTGTTTGGTGGCTTTGCGTTTCCGCTCTACTCGATTTGCATTGCCTACACCAACGATCATCTCGATCCCAGTCAAATGATCGCCGCCAGTGGTTCGCTGGTGTTAATCAGTGGACTGGGAGCAGTGCTGGGGCCAGTATTGATCGCCAGTATTATGGAGCGCTATGGAACACAGTCATTTTTCTGGTCGATGGGAGCGGTACACGGACTGATTGGGGTATTCGCTGTATTGCGCATGGTCATGCGCGCACCGGTACCCCTGGACAAGCAGGGTCCTGTCTCACCATTGGCCGCGCCCCACACGGGGTCGGTCATGGAAGGTATCCAGCAGTTAGCGCACGATGAAGCGATTGATGATGAGTTGGAGGAGTAAAATTTCGGGTAGTTTAGAAATCCCCCTCATCCCTGCCTTTGCTATGCCCCTGGGTGCTCCCGCCAGGGGAGAAGGAGTAAGTCTTCCCCCTCTCCCCTCTGGGGAGTACCCGAGGGCATAAAAGGGCAGGGGTGAGGGGTTTATACACTTATTTAACTTTCTTAATCAGCGACTTTATATAATCAATCCGCAGTGCCACGTCTTCTTCGAGCAACCGCACTTCCTCGGTTATCAGCTCCGACAGATCGGCCCCCTGATCCCTGGCTGTTTTTATCTGTTCAAGTTCACTGAGTGCGTCCCTGAATGCCGGGTTGCTTTCTAAAATCACCTCGGTCTGACGGGTACCACTATCGACCAGAACCGATTTCTTAATACGAGCGAACTTGTAATTTTTACTCACCGGTAGAAACGAACCTTTCTTGCGCTCGTAAATGATCCGTAGGATATCGAAACCTTCGGTCGTATAGGTCAAAAATTTCTCAATTTCCTGGGGGTTATGAACCCCCATTTCGTCTAGTCGTGGATATTTATTCATATTCAATTAATCCGTAATAATTAGTGAGCAGTATGAACTGTTTGCTCGTCTTCACCGACCTTCTCGAAGCCATGCAGAATTTGCTGGGTGTGAGTCTCGGCATCCTGGAGTGCTTCGAGCGTCATGTGGCAGGCGATTATGTGACCATCCTCGAGTACCAGTTCAGGCGGCACCGTGGTTTCACAGGTACCCTCTATTCCCATTGGACAACGATTATAAAAAGGACAGCCCTTCGCTGTAATATCAACACCCTTGGCGATACCCACCGCCATTTCTCGCTTTTGTATGGTGTCTTCGAGGTCGCGGTCACCAAGAGCACCTTCCAGCACTTTACCATCGAGTATAATGTCACCCCTGGCCGGCGGTAACATGCCTGCCATTACCTTGGCGAGGGTGGATTTACCGCAACCCGATTCACCGATGACGCCTACCACATGAGAATTTTTAACACTGACATTGATGTCACGCAATACGGTTATCCTGGGTTCGCCATCTTCGATTCCGCCGTAACCGGTAGCCATATTCTTTACCTCTATGTTATCGATGGCACGATCGTGCTCGGTACCTACCGCTGTACCCATTCCAGCTGTCGGTTTAGGTCGTACCGCGGCCATTAGACGCTTGGTGTAGGCATGGGTTGGGTGGTTAATTATCTGATCAACAGATCCATGCTCCATCACTTCGCCACTGTATAGAACGACGATATAGTCGGCAACCTGGGCGACAACAGCGAGGTCATGGGTGACGTAGATAGCCGCCGAATTTTGTTCCCTGATAACTTTTTTGAACGATTTCAACACCTCGAACTGGGTGGTAACGTCGAGCGGGGTAGTCGGCGCTCAGCCTCACTGGGCACATGAATCACCTCTTCAACCTGAGCCAGCTCAGCTAACGGGATATGACACTTGATAAAGTGACGGTCCTTGACGTGCTGCTCCGGTGGCACTTCATTGTCACAGATGTCGCCGATTTTACGCGGGCAACGGGTACAAAATGGGCAGCCTTTGGGCGGATTCATCGCGCTCGGCAGATTGCCTTCGAGTACGATTTTCCGCTTGGTAACTTCCGGATCAGCGATGGGAACTGCAGACAACAGTGCCTCAGTATAGGGATGGTAAGGTGGTGAGAATATTTCCTCGGTGGATCCACGCTCGAGTATTTGACCGAGATACATCACTACAATGCGATCTGACAAATACCGCACCACACTTAAGTCGTGGCTGATAAACAGCAAGGTAGTCTTCTGCTCGCGCTGGATGTCCATTAGCAATTCGGTCACCGCCGCCGCTACGGAAACATCCAACGCCGACACCGGCTCATCGGCAATCACCATGGAAGGATTGCCGGCAAAAGCTCTGGCAATACCGATTCGCTGTTTCTGACCACCTGAAAGTTGGCGGGGTTTACGATAGTAAAAATCCCGGGGTAACTTAACGATATCCAGCAAATCCATGACCTTGTCACGGATTTTGGCTTTATCCGTTTCAACACCAAACTTGCTGATCACCCGGGAAATTTGGGAACCGATTGTATGACTAGGGTTCAGTGTGTCGAATGGATTTTGAAACACCATCTGTAATGAACCGATTTGTTTGTTTGATCGGTCGCGTACAGCAACTTCGGATATTTCAACACCATTATGAAGAATTTTACCGTCTGTGCTGGTTTCGAGGCCCATCAACACCTTGGCAAAGGTTGATTTCCCACAACCGGATTCCCCCACTATGGCCACAGTCTCTCCTTTTCTCGCTCGAAAATTCAGTGCTTCATTGGCTTTTACATACTTGGTTCGTTTGCCGGAAAAAAGCGCCTTGAGTGAAGAATCCCTGACTTCGTAATACTTCTGTAATTTATCCACTTCGAGCACGTATTCACCAACTTCCATCTGGTCTTTCACATCGCCCCCCGGTGCTTCACGAACATGATCAATCTCGCTATAGCGCGCGCACCTGACACGATGATCTGCGACACTGCCTGTGACGGCTTCCATGGTTACATGCTCACCGTCACAGGTGCCAGCTGTGAAATGGTCGCATCGCGGCCCGTAGTAACACCCCTGAGGGCGTTCATGGGGCAGCGGCAATTGCCCCCGAATCGGTCGCAAGGGCGCTGCGTTTTTGTCTGCGGTGGGCAGGGGAATGCAGGCAAACAAACCATGAGTATAGGGATGGCGCGGCCAGGTGAACAGGGAGTCAATACTGCCTTCTTCCACCACCTCACCGGAATACATCACAAATACCCGGTCGCATGTTTCCAGTATCAAACCTAGATTATGTGAAATGTAGATTTGTGAAGTGCCGTATTTTTTGCTGATGTCCGCAATCAGTTTAACGATGCCCGCTTCAACGGTAACATCCAGCGCGGTAGTCGGTTCATCCAGTAACAGCAATGCAGGATTAGACAACAACCCCATTGCAATAACGACACGTTGCTGCTGCCCGCCGGAGATCTGATGTGGGTAAGAATCCATTACCCGCTCCGGATCCGGCAGCTTGACATCAGTCAATACCTGGAGCGCCCGTTGCCGTGCTTCTTTTGCCGAGATCCCCTCATGGGTCATCGGTACTTCCATTAACTGGGTGCTGAGTTTGACGCTGGGATTAAGCGATGCGAACGGCTCCTGGTAAATCATCGCAATCTCTGAGCCTCGGATCTGACGCAACTCCTCGTCAGACATCTGGGTCATATCCTTGCCCTTGAATTTAATGCTGCCGCTTTTAACGCCGCCATTGGCGCCCATGTGCTGCATGATTGCCATGGCCACCGTGGATTTGCCACAGCCGGATTCACCCACAATGCCAATTGTTTCACCGGGATAAAGGGTGAGTGAGAAATCAACCACCGCGGGGATCTCGCCGGCACGCGTATAGTAGGATATACACAAATCCTTGCACTCGAGGATTGGGGTCTGATCGCTTTTAGTATTCATCGCCTTTCTCCTCAATCGCGGATTGAAATTTCACGCAGGCCGTCAGCCAGCAGGTTAAAGCCCAGAATCAACGATGAAATCGCAAAACACGGGTACAACACCATGTGAGGAAAAGCGATCGCCATTTGCCGGGTTTCATTGACCATCCCGCCCCAGTCAGGATCGGGTGGCGGTAAACCGAGACCAAGGAACCCCAGCACACCGATTGTGATGATGACATAACCCAGGCGCAAACAAGCATCGACGATAAGCGGCCCCCGGGCATTGGGCAGTATTTCGACCAGCATTATGCGCCAGTCTGACTCGCCCCGTGTTTGCGCAGCGGCCACATAATCACGGTTACGCAGGTCCAGCACCAGTCCACGCACGATTCGCATGATGCCAGGAGAACTGGCGAAGGTAATAGCGATGATAATGTTAACCCCGGACGCACCGATTACGCCGATGATGATGATGTACAGCACCAATACAGGAAACGATAGAATAATATCCGCAACCCGCGACAACACATCGTCAACCCATCCACCGCGATATCCGGCCGCCAGTCCCATCAGAATGCCGATCGTGTAGGCTGTCGCGGTCGCCAGCGGTGCGTAAAACAGCACGGTACGTGTTCCCCACATAATACGCGAAAGAATATCCCGCCCGAGATGATCGGTTCCCAGCCAGAATGTGCCGCCGTCGGCACTGACCATTCCGGGTTTGGCAAATGGCTGGATTGAGGAGATGGGGTCAAAGGGCGCCAGCCAGGGAGCCACTAATGCCACCAATATCCAGAACAACACGATTGCCGTGCCAACCATCCCAACCCAGCTTTCACGCAGCAGTGCAAAGGATTTCAGCGCGCGGATAAAGGCATTGCCGTAGGAATCCGGTGTGATGGTTGTTTGAGTTGCTGTGTTCATAATATCACCCCTAACTGAACCGAATACGCGGATTGAGATAGGTATAACCTATATCAGCCAACGTCTGGGTCATCACTGCGACCACCACCGCCACCATGGCACAGGCTTCAAGCAACGCAACATCATTATTCAGTGAGGCCTCGAGCAGTAATGCCCCAAATCCCTTGTAGGCAAAAAAGAACTCCACAACGATGACACCGGACAATAGCCAGTTGATCTGCAACATAATGACGGTAAAGGGAGCGATTAATGCGTTACGTAAAGCATGACGCAGGATCACTGTCTTGTATGGCAAGCCCTTGAGTATCGCCGTTCTAATGTACTGTGCTGTCATCACTTCGGCCATTGATGCCCGCGTCATCCTCGCGACATAACCGAATCCGTAAACCACCAGCACCATCACCGGTAAAACCATCTGCTCCCAGTCAAACCCTTCGGCCATTCCGCTGGTGCCGGGCAACCACTTCAAACCAAACACAAACAGGGCAGCGAAAAAAACCGCGCTGGCAAACTCGGGAACCGAAGTCGTGACAATGGCGACAATGGAAAGGGTGCGATCCAGTTTAGAGCCTTCACGCATGCCGGATAAAATGCCGAATAACAGCGACAAAGGAATCATGATGGCAAACGTCCAGAAACCAAGAATGGCGGTATTCCATAATCGGGGACCGAGAATATCCGCCACGGGTGCGCGATAGCGGTTGGATTCACCCAAATCACCCTGGACAAAACCGCTCACCCAGTTGAAATACCGAACCATCAGTGGTTCGTTATAGCCATGTTGTTCGAGCCAGAGTGCCTTTTGGTCTGCCGATGCAAACTGCCCCAATACCCGTGCGGCCGGGTCCCCCGCCAGGTCCGTATCAAGCAACAGAAACAAGATCAACGAGACAATAATCATCGTGAAAATCATGAATACCAAACGCTTTGTGATCAGTGTAACCATGCCTCTTCCTCAAAAGCTTTTATTTGCCACCAGCCACTGCTACCAACATAAAAGAGGGCGCATAGCGCCCTCTTTTAACTGGTTCAGTGATAAATATAAATCTCCCTTACGACACGGTTACCTTGTGAAACCGGTAATATCGGGTTGGGTGCATCTCAAAATTTTTGACATTATCTCTGGCTGCGGTAAATACCGAGCGAAAGAATGGCTGCACCATGATGGCATCATCCTGCAAAATTTTCTCAATTTTTTCCATTTTAGCGCGGCGTTTTTCAACATCCAGGGTTGATTCAGCTCCAGTAAGTAAATCATCCCACTCAGCATTGGCGTACCCGGTTTCATTCCAGGGAACACCGGATCGATAGGCCAGGGCCAACACCATGGTGCCGAGGGGTCGATGCGTCCATGAAGTCAGACTCAAGGGTGCAGTGGTCCACTCATCCCAGTATTTGGAAGACGGCATGACATTAATATTGATAGTGATCCCGGCTTTTGCCGCATCCTCTTTAAGCACCGCCACGGAATCCTGCTCCCAGGTGCCATTCGTGTTACCCACATTACAGGCAACGGTTAAACCACCGGCATGCCCCGCTTCTGCCAGCAGTTTCTTGGCGCCTTCAATATCCTGCTTGTATTCCGGTAACTTAAAATATTCCGGATGCAGGGATGCGACATGGTGATGATCTGCGACCACACCAAGACCCTGATGAGCAATATCCAACTGCCGCTGTGCATCGCAGGTTTTTTGTATTGCCTTGCGAACCCGGGCATCGTCAAAGGGCTTCTTGCTAACATTCATACGAATAACACCTGTCTGGGCACTGGGAATCGACTGAATTATAATGCCGGGGATATTCTTGGCCGCCTCAAGGGTGGTCAAGTCCAACTCATACAAGGCATCAATCTGGCCAGATGCCAAGGCTGCAATCGCTGCACCTGCATCTTCACCCAGATCAACAAAACGAATTTCATCCAGCGTAACCTCACCATCCCAATAAGGTTCCTTACGTTTTTTCAGCACGGCCACCTCACCCAGCCTGAACTCAGCCAGGGTATAAGGGCCGGTACCCACCGGGTTCTTCGACAGGTCACTACCCTCTTTTTCAAAGTTGCGATGCACAATCCCGGTGGGATAGTTGTACAGATTTTCCGGTATGGACAGAACGGGGGAGTTAAGGTGAATACGAACCGTGTGCGCGTCAACCTTTTCAACCGCGCCTTTGGTCATCCTCTTCACCGCTTTGCCATCCTTATCCTTTTCACCGGTATCTTCCATCATCGAATTAAACAAGCCCAGGTTCGAGGAACCGGTTTTGGGGTCGAGCCAGCGGGTAAAATTGAACACGACATCGTCGGCATTAAAATCATCGCCATTGGACCATTTGATTCCCTTTTGCAGATTGAAAGTCCAGGTTTTAAGGTCATCAGATGCCTCCCAACTCTCGGCCAGATACGGTCGGGTGATATTATCCGCTCCGGTCAGGGTTAAATACTCGATAATATGCCGTGCGACAACAGAGCGCTCCGTCCAGGAAAATGTTGCCGGATCGGTCATTTCCTGTACCACCATGCCGAATCGGAATGCGCCGCCCGTAGCAGCTTTGGCTACGGGGATAATATCCGGTAATATTTCTTCACCGAGTATCATGCCCGCAAGTGAATAAGCAACGGGCGCGGCAACACCCAGCAGTGTCACAGTCCTGAGAAATTCGCGTCGCGAACACTTGCCTTTAGCAAGCTGCTCTTCCATCTGGCTCACACCTGGATGAACCTTTCCAGCTTTTTTATCTTGTTTATCGGTTGTCATGTGTTTTCTCCAATTAGGTGTCAAAAAAATCAAAGAACCCCTGATTTATTCAGGATTTCTTAGTGCCCGCAGAAGTATAAGAAGTATAAAAAGTATATTTTCATATTACAAGCCAGAAGATTCATCCAACAATCACTCAATTACACCGATTTTTTACCGGGGGGGGGATTACACACTGGTATGAAAATTATGTGGAAACCGGTATGGGTTACTGCGGAGGGTCCGGTGGTTTTGTCGAATTATCCCCTGAGGATAGTTATGGTTGACCCGGGAACACAAAACCGAAATACAATTATTAAAATTGAGCGTCACCACTTAATTTCGATATTTCTAGTAATATGGTTGACATCGAGAAATCATTACCCTATATTCATCGCATGGAACTTGAAACCGCAGCCTTGATACTGAGCAAAATCGGCAACCCCACTCGCCTGGAAATCGTGCGACTACTGGTGCGCGCCGGTGACCAGGGTATGCCGGTCGGTGCAATACAAAAGAATTTGCAGATACCCGGGTCTACCCTGACCCACCATATTGCACACCTGAAAAATGCCGGCCTGATACAACAGGAACGCCAGCAGGCAACCCTGGTGTGCAAAATGCAATACGAACGCCTGAACCAGTTGGTTACCTATCTAACCGAAGAATGCTGTGTCAATGAAGCAGTGTCTGGCGACAAGGTGGCCTGAATTTTTTTCACCCACATATTACGGTATAACTAGAATTATGGTTGAACATGTCCTAAACACTTCAAGACGCATCTTAAGCCACTCCGGCAGGGTCGGAAAAATCATCAAAGATCCAGTATTTCTAATCCTGGCTGGTTTAACTGCGCTATTGGCCCTGCTTGATCACTCTCAAGTTGGCCCAAGTTTTCGCTTCACGCTGGAGTCGATGTGGCAAATGTTGCCATTCTTTATTCTTGCTATCGGACTCGCCGCCTATGCAAAGGCTACTGGCGCGGATAACACGATTGCTCGTGTGTTCTCTGGTAGTCCGATACGCTCGACTATTCTGGCAGCTTTTGTTGGCGCCCTCTCGCCGTTTTGCTCCTGTGGTGTAATTCCGCTTATCGCGGCGATGCTCGGCGCCGGGGTACCGCTGGCCCCGGTGATGGCATTCTGGATTGCATCGCCGATCATGGATCCGGAAATGTTCATCCTGACCGCAGCTGGAATTGGCATCAATTTCGCTTTTGCCAAAACCCTTGCAGCTATAGCAATGGGTTTGCTTGCTGGATTTAGCGTATTGCTACTGCAACGTTATGGATTTCTCGCCAACCCATTACAGGCAAAAGTAACCAGTGGTTGTGCCGCGACCTGCGATTCGGGTACGAGTACCGAAATCAACTGGCGCTTCTGGCGCGAAACGCAACGGGTAGAGGCTTTCAGGGCCGAAGCCGGGGCGATCGGAATTTTCCTCGGCAAATGGCTGGCCTTCGCTTTTTTCCTCGAAAGCCTGATGCTGGCTTATGTCTCGCCCAACTGGATTAGCGATTATGTGGGTGCGGATAATGTCTTTGCCATCCCACTTGCGGCCGTGGTCGGAGTACCTTCTTATCTAAACGGTTATGCTGCAATACCACTGGTTTCCGGTTTACTCGAAATGGGAATGACGCCGGGCGCGGCGATGGCATTTATAACAGCCGGTGCAGTGTCTTCGATTCCGGCAGCGATTGCAGTATTTGCGCTGGTAAAAAAGCCGGTATTTGCCCTTTATCTATTCCTGGGATTAGCCGGTTCAATGCTGACGGCCCTGGTCTACCAACTATCCGGTGGCCTGATTTAAGTGCATCGTTAAAAATACAATCTGCAGGCGCGTAAAAACAACCGAAAATAAAGCTTCATATCGCCCGTGAAATAACTTTAAATAGGCTGTAACGCCAATCGGGAACTACGATGAAAGCACTAGTCAAGGCCCAGGCCGCAGAAGGCATCTGGATGCAGCAGGTACCAGAGCCGGAAATGGGTATCAATGATGTCCTCATCAAGATCAAAAAAACAGCCATCTGTGGCACCGACATCCACATCTATAACTGGGATGAATGGGCGCAAAAAACCATTGCGGTGCCGATGGTAGTCGGCCATGAATTTGTCGGTGAAATCGTAGAAATCGGCGACAATGTCAATGATTTCGAGCCCGGGCAACTGGTATCGGGTGAAGGTCACGTAGTTTGTGGTCGCTGTCGTAATTGCATGGCGGGGCGACGCCAAATGTGCGCTCATACCAGTGGCATTGGGGTAAATCGCACCGGAGCATTTGCCGAATACATCAGCCTGCCCATGTCCAATGTATGGGTTCATAAACCAGGCATTGACCCGAGGATAGCCTCGGTTTTTGATCCGTTTGGCAATGCCACGCACGCTGCTTTAAAATTTGATTTACTGGGCGAAGACGTATTGATCACCGGTGCCGGACCGATTGGCTGTATGGCTGTCGCAATATGTCAACATGCCGGTGCCAGGCATGTGGTTATCACCGATATAAATTCCTACCGTCTAGATCTCGCGCTTAAAATGGGTGCCACGCGAGCGGTGGATGTATCGAAACAATCGCTAACCGATGTGATGGCTGAACTGGATATGAAGGAAGGCTTTGATGTTGGCCTGGAAATGTCCGGCAGCGAAGCCGCCTTCAATCAAATGCTCGCCAACCTGTCACACGGCGGCAAGGTCTCGATGCTGGGTTTACCCTCGAATGATATGCGTATCGACTGGAACCGGGTGGTGTTCAATATGCTCACGATAAAGGGCATTTACGGGCGTGAGATGTACGAGACCTGGTACAAGATGTCAGTCATGATTGAAAACGGCCTGGATCTTGCTCCAATCATCACCCACGAATTTGAAATTGATGATTTTCAACAAGGCTTCGATGTGATGCGCTCCGGTCAATCAGGCAAGGTTATTCTGAACTGGGGATAGTAACGAGGCGACCTCATATGTATGACGAATTTAAAAATCATATCCAGCAACAACTCGACGATATTGAACAGCAAGGCTTAACCAAAACGGAACGCATTCTACTATCCGCCCAGGGTGATACAGTACTCGTAGAAAGCGGCGAAGTGCTAAACCTCTGTGCGAACAATTACCTGGGCCTGGCACAAAACCCGGAAATTATTGCCGCCGCCAGGGAGGGCCTCGACCACTGGGGATACGGCCTCGCCTCGGTGCGATTTATCTGCGGCACCCAGTCTATTCACAAGGAGCTGGAACAGAAGCTATCACAATTTTTGAATATGGAAGACACCATACTTTACCCCTCCTGCTTCGACGCCAACGGTGGACTCTTCGAAACCCTGCTAGGTGAAGAAGATGCGGTCATATCCGATGAACTCAATCATGCATCCATCATCGATGGTGTGCGCCTGTGCAAGGCCCGACGTTACCGCTACAAAAATAACGATATGGTTGATCTGGAGCAGCAGTTAATCGATGCCGATAAATCTGGCGCCCGCTTCAAACTGATCACTACCGACGGCGTTTTTTCGATGGATGGTTATATCGCCCAGCTCGACAAGATTTGCGATCTGGCTGACAAGTACAATGCCCTGGTGCATTTTGACGACAGCCATGCGGTCGGCTTTGTCGGTAAACGCGGACGCGGTACGCATGAACTATGCGACTGCATGGACAGGGTTGACCTCACTACGGGCACCATGGGCAAGGCTCTTGGGGGCGCCAGCGGCGGCTACACCAGCGGACCTAAGGAAATTGTTGCATTGCTACGGCAACGTTCAAGGCCCTACCTGTTTTCCAATACGGTGGCGCCGCCCGTGGTTGCTGGGGCGATCAGAGCGATTGAACTACTGAGCGATTCCACCGAACTACGCGATCAGCTTGAGGTAAATACCCGGTTTTTTCGTAAAGGTATACAAAAGATAGGTTTAGACGTGCTCGAAGGCGTCCACCCGATTGTACCGATCATGTTATACGATGCTCAGAAAGCGATTGAGTATGCAAATCTCATGCTGCAAAAAGGCGTGTATGTCATCCCCTTCTCATTTCCAGTCGTACCAAAAGGAAAGGCCCGTATTCGTACACAAATTTCTGCGGCCCATTCGACTGAAGAGTTACAACAGGCACTCGATGCCTTCGCCGAGGTTAAGCGTGAACTGGGGGATTAGGTAACAGGAACAATTATATGACGCCAGTGGCCTTTGATCGTACTGGGGCAGATTTATTCGTATATTTTACCAATTGCTTCTTTTTTCTAACCGGAACTGGCTATTAAAACTGGTTTTTTCTGCACCAGTTGCATTTAAATAATTTGTCCAGATCTAGCGATAAATTTCCAGTCAACCACCTCGGTAATTATGTCCGCAGAAATTAGACCACTTCAATTTCATCTTTCTATTTTAACCACCAGGTGTGCCCTTGCGGCTCATAATACCGCGTGCCGGATCGTAGGCATAAATTGCAGCACCGAGAAAGACAATAAGCGCAAGCAGGGTGTAAATAGCTGCTTCGGGGTTGGCTTGCTCGTAGAGTGCAAATCGGGTCAGTTCAACAGCGTAAGTGAAGGGATTGAGGGTGCAAAGTTGATAGAGAAAATAACTACTTTCTCGCATCTTCCAGAGTGGGTAAAGCGCCGAAGAAAGGAAGAACATTGGAAAGATCACGAAATTCATAATTCCGGCAAAATTTTCCAACTGCTTAATCACCGAGGATAACAGCATCGCGAATGCGCCGAGCATCATGCCGTTGACAAGTAACACTGGTAGTAAATAAACATACCCCATCGGCGTCATCGAAATGCCAATTGCTGATGCAATAATTAGAAATGTATAGACTTGAAGAACCGAGACCAGGGTCCCTGCGAGTAATTTACAAACCAAAAGATACCATCGTGGTAACGGGCTGATCAATAGCGTTCGCATGCTGCCCATTTCACGGTCGTACACCATCGATAGTGAACTTTGCATACCGTTAAACAACTGAATCATACTGATCAGTCCGGGGACGATATAAACTTCATAGGTAATATAGGTTTCATAGGGTGGGATGATCGATACCCCTAGTACCGAGCGAAAGCCCGCGGCAAAAACCAGCATCCATACGAGGGGGCGCACCAGAGCCGCTAGAAAGCGCTCGCGTTGGTGCACAAAGCGAAGCGATTCTCGAATCAGCACACCGGACAGGCATCGCCATGCATGTACCAGGCTCACACTGTGACCTTTTCTACGATCTTGTCAAATGCATCAGCGATAGTTTCTGCCCCCGTTTCTGTTATAACTTCCGGAACAGTACCATCAGCGCAAATTTTTCCCTGGTTAAGAATAATAACCTTGTCGTCATCGTGAATTTCATCAATCAAATGTGTCGACCAGAGCACCGCAATATTCTGCTCTCGCGCCATGCGATGAACATGCGCGACAATATCTCGCCGGCTAGGCGCATCTAGTCCTACCGTGGGTTCATCGAGTAAAAGCAAGCCAGGATTGTGCATTAAAGCCCGGGCAATTTCGACTCGTCTTCGATGCCCACCATTGAGCTGTCGGACCTTTTCACTTTGCCGCTCCAGCATATCGAATCGCGTAAGTTCGATTTCCATGCGTTCAATCGCATCGGTTTTTTTCATACCATGCAAGGCCGCATGGTAAAGCAGGTTTTGACGCACATTTAAATCAAGGTCGAGAGTCGGTTGTTGGAACACAACACCCATTTGCGCAAGGGCCCGATGAGGGTCATTACGAAGGTTGATGCCCCTGATCTGGATCTGTCCCTGGACACTATCGTAGAGCCGGGTGAGCAGCGAAAAGAGTGTTGTTTTGCCGGCACCATTGGGACCAAGCAAAACCCTGAACTCTCCTATACCGACAGAAAAACTGACATCATCCAGGGCGACCTTATTGCCAAATCGAAAACTCAGGTCAGCGATTTCAAGAGCTAATTCATGTTTCGACATGACACCAACTATTTCCATAACTTGGGGTAACAGAAACGCCCCAATTAAGGGTTAAACATAGTATACGGCCCCGCTGATACGGTCAAATGAAGTACAATCTCACAACAAGTCAGCTAATCAGAGCCAGAGCGATTGAGGAGAATGTGAATGCCGCGTTGGATTATTGCTATTATCATTTTGTTGTTGTCGACTCCCTCGGTATATGCCACTGATAAAGTATTCAGAGATCTGAATACTGCCCTTTTTGACGAAATAAAAAGGGGTCGTAGTCGTGAAGCCCTGGCGCTTTTGGAGCAGGGTGCGAATCTGGAGGCCCGCGACAGGTTTGGTAATACGGCTTTGCTCCTTGCCGCAAGTACCGCGAGATACAAACTGGTTAAAGAATTGATTGAACAGGGTGCCAATATTAACCACCAGAACTTAATTGGCAGCACTGCAATTCTGCGGGCAGCCACTGCAAATCGAAGTAAGAACGTGGCTATACTAATGAAAGCCGGCGCCGAATTTAACCTGCGCAATAATAAGGGGTTAACGCCACTGGCAGCGGCTGCCTTTAATGGCGATGAAGATTCCTTCCAGTTGCTTTTAGACAAAGGTGCCAATCCTGATGTTTGGGATAATAGCCAAAAAACCGCTATCGTTTACGCCGCGGCCAAAGGATTTGTCAGTATTGTAGATTCGCTTTTGGACACCGGTATTGACATCAACCAACGCTACGGTAATGACTTGACCGTGCTGATGTGGGCTGCTGGATATAGCAATGATGTCCCGCCCATCGATGCAGCTAGTATGGTTCATTTACTACTCAATCAAGAAGCAGAACTGGATTTGCAGGATAATCGAGGGTGGAGCGCGATGATGATTGCCGCTAAAATGGGGCATTCTGGAGTAGTTGAAATTTTAATTAAGTCTGGAGCAAACATTCATATCAAATCCGGTGACGGACAAACAGCCGCCAAGCTGGCGAGAGCAGAAGGCCATCTGGACACGCTCGCGCTGCTTAATGCAGCTGGTGCCAACTAATCCTGAATCGGCCAAATAAACAGACATGCCCGATACGCTAAAATTGGCAATGCGTCTCACCCTGATCATAGCCAAGAGAATCCATATTCTCGGTGGGATGTAAAAAGCCGCGAACAGGTGCTCGACCGGTAACGGCATTGTAAGTATGCAGTAGCACAGGCTGTCGCAGTTGATTATCCCAGGAACGATAGCTCACGGGGTTACCCTTATAGGCGTCGAGGTTTAGCCGATCGCTGCGCAGGTAGGCACCGACGGATTCAAATTTTGTAGATTTAGTTCGCAGCACAGATTCAATAATTGATTTTACCGCAGCCCAGGCGGCCCAGTCGGTGCTCTGCATATGACGTTTGGCATGACGTTCAAAACGCTGATTAAGTTGTGGGGCCCCATGTCTTTCCCATGCCCAATGCCAACTTGCAGCCTGTAAACCCTCGGTACCGAATACCGGCAACGGATTTTGCGCTTGATAAGGGACATATCGACCAAATTCACCCTCAATATCAGAAACGAAGACCAACTCTGCATCGCTGCCCGATGTCATCAATAATATATTGTTTTGATCTCGCTCACGTGGATCGTTTCCAGGCACAAAATCACGAACTGTATCTATATTAATACCAAAACGTTTTGCCGAGCGAGTGAAGGCTGCAGCAAAGGCCGCATCACCAGATTCAGGTCCTTTAAGCAATAATACATTGTCCCATTTTTTAAAGGCGAGATATTGACTCAGCGCATCGGTTAGCATCGCATAGCTGGGAATCACGTGCATCATGTGGGCCTGGCATTTCGAGCCTCGTAGCTGATCCGAATATTCGGATATATTGAATAGCAGTATATCCATCCCCATAGTCGCTTTGGCCGAGAAACTTAAAACCTCGGTATTGGCATCGACTATAAAGAACTGTATCCCCGAATTTTTGTTCATATACCTGATTTGCTCGACTAAATCTTCGGTATTTTGAGCCTCAATTCGCTTTAGTTCAAAATTTATATTGAGCGCACGAGCAAAAATTCGACTATCGCGTATAGCGATTTCAGCGCCGGCGACTGGGCGATCATGCGGTTTTACCCGAATTCGCGCATAAGCTCGCTTTTCATCGTAGCGAGGATCATCAACTATTTCAGCATAACCAATGGTAACTGTTTGCACGTCATTAGTAGACCCAGCGAGCACAGCCCCAGCAAACTGAAGGGGAATAAACACGATCAAAAATCTATTCAGATTCATGGTTTAACCAGGCTATTCATCGAGCAATATACCGTAAGGTACCTGACCAACAGAAACGGATTTGAGTACCTTTCGTCTACTGACATCGATGATCGAAATATCATCGGACAGGCCATTGGCGACAAATAAAATCTTTTCATCGGACGACAGTGCCAAACCCCAGGGACGTTTGCCAACCAGGATATACTCCTCCACCTTGCGCTTCGCGACGTCGACAATTGCCACGTGATTAGCACGGCCAAGTGCTACAAATGCTGTTTTTCCATCCCGTGTTAGAAGTAAATCAACCGGGGTTACTTCATTCCTTC
This sequence comes from Gammaproteobacteria bacterium, assembly GCA_041821565.1. Classification (GTDB taxonomy): domain Bacteria; phylum Pseudomonadota; class Gammaproteobacteria. Next base: position 16,735 of record JBGUEB010000021.1, read on the forward strand.
GAAACCCTGTTGGCAAAAAGGAAATGTCACCAATTACCTTGTGGGTTTCTGTATCAATAATGTCTACCAGTCCCGCCAATTCGGCGGATACCCAAAGTTCGCTCTCGTCGGGTGTTAATGCGAATCGGCGCGGTCGCGTTCCAACCAGTATATCGGCTATAATTTCCATCGACTTTATGTCGATGACATGAACTAGATTAGCTGCTTCAGAGGCGACATAGACAGTCGATCCATCTTTCGTCACCTGTACACCTTCCGGCTCTTCTCCTAATTCTACTTCACCAATAATTTTTCCGCTTTCGATGTCTACAAATGACACGGCGGCATCGTCTTCATTAGAAACAATAAGTACCTTGCCATCGGGCGTCAAATCAAAAGTTTCAGGTTCTGCGATATTACGGATTCGACCAATTCTACTGCCATCTGCGGTGTTGTATACAGCGATCACATTGTCGTCCGCGCAACCAACGAAAAACTGTTTTCGATCTTTACTAAAGTGAACACCCCGCGGTCGCTTGCATGTCTTGATCGAGCGAATAACCTGATAGGTTTTACCATCAAGAACCGTCAGTGTGTTACTTTTTTCGTTGCTCACATAAATCTGGCGAATTTCAGCTTTCGCGGCTTGAACAAATAGAATGCCGGCTATCATTACCACCATTCCCGTGCTAAAAAATGCCTTACTTAAGTGCTTTGAGAATCTCATTTAACTTTTCCCCGATTGTTGTTTTCACCATTTTCTACCAATCCGGATAGTAGTTGCGGATGTCTATTTGGAAGATCAAGTCTCAACTCCTGAAACAGCCTGGCGAATTGACAATAATGTTCATCAGCAAAGTTCATTTTGACCGTAGTAATAAAATGGCTCTGGTGAAAAGTTAAAGTATAAAAAAGAACTATCGGAATTAATCAAGACTAGCTGTGGAATCTTTAAGGAGCCTGTTAGTCAAGTTACTTTCCGGCAAGATATTCAGACATCGCTTTAATATCCTCGTCATCATAGGACACTAACAAGGAAGATTTCGCGGCTGAATTCAGACGTTTTTTATATTTGAAATCAGTCATGGTACTTAGCAGGTACTCGGGATGTTGCCCTGCAAGACGGGGAATACGACTATCGCCTTCGTAGCCACCCAGATGGCATTGCACACATTGTCCAGCCCCCGTTGCCGTCTCGCCCCGAATCTCTGTTGCCGAATCGGCGCGATAACCTAGATTCGGCCAATCCTGCTCGGAAAAATATTTGGCCAACGATTTCATTTGAGGTTTTTCCAGCTGTGACGCAATTGGCCCCATTATTTCATTTTTACGCAACCCTGATTTGAAATCTTTTAACTGTACATAGAGATAGTAAAAATGTTGCCCCGAGAGAATGGGGATGGCCGGTTGCAAGGTGGCACCATTTTCACCGTGGCAGACGGCGCATTGCTTTATCTGAATGAGTACAGATGCATACTCAGCCTCATCGGCGTTTGCATGATGACTCCATGAGAGCATCAATAATATCGTCAATACGCCTTTCTTGAAATGGATCATATTTGTCTACACTTTAACAACACGGTGTCGCGCCCGTATTCAGGTTAATCGCCGCGATAATAAAAAACGGTCGCCTAAAGAGGCGACCGTCAGGTCAAATTAGCGCAGTGGTTAAATCAGTCTTCAAGTGTGAAGGCGATGATGTTGTTACCACGCTTAAAGTTTAGCTGAACGTTTCCGCCAGCAGCCACCGCGATATACTGTTTACCATCGACCGTGTATGACACAGGTGGTGCATTTACACCGGCACCCGCCTGAAATTTCCACAGCATATTTCCTGTTGCGGAATCATAGCCCTTGAAACTACCATTGCCTTCGCCGGTATAAACAACGCCACCTGCGGTCGCCATGATACCGCCAATCATCGGTTGCTGAGTTTTAACCTTCCAGCGGATTTTTCCGGTATTGTAATCAACAGCCGTGACGTTACCCCACTGCTCTTCATTGGCGATAACTTTAAAGGCGCCACCAAGCCACAATTTACCCTCTGGATAGGGGCTGCTCTCAACGTGGTAAGTCATAGGCTGGTGCAGATTAATCGCGTATACGAGTCCCAGGTTTGTATCGGTCGTCATCGGTGACCATTCAACGCCACCATTAGCACCCGGTAGCATGCGCTGACCGTCTTTGGTTGGCAGAACCCACATATCTTCCTGTGGCACCATGGCCTCGGAGAAGCGAATCAGACTGCAATCATCACGATTATGAACATATACATGTCCAGTCTTGCCGCCATGTAATATCCCGGGAACCATTTTCCCTTTCTTGTCTTTTACATCGACCAGAATGGTTGGGCTAACAGCGTCCAGATCCCAAACGTCATGTGCGATGTACTGGAAGTGACAAACGTATTTACCTGTGTCCAGATCGACAGATACCAGCGAGTTGGTATAAAGGTTGTCACCGGGACGTATCGATCCATCCAAATCAGGTGACGGATTACCAGCAACGAAAAAGATTCGATTCGATTCTGGATCGTAGGATGGATTTTGCCAGACACCGCCCCCTAACGTTTTGTAGGGATCGCCCAATTTCTTCAGCGCAGCCTTTTCGGCTTTAATATCCCGGTGCATATCTCGACCTGTCGCGTCGTGGGTCGCCCACTCACCGACCGAATTTTCTGGTGTCGTGTGAAATGTCCAAAGAAGCTTACCCGTTTCGGCATCAAAGGCCTTGACGAAACCGCGGATACCGTACTCGCCACCGTTGGTGCCAATCAGGATTTTTCCGTTAACGGCGGTTGGCGCCATGGTCTCACTGTAACCCAGTTCAGGATCTGCGATCTCCGTATCCCAGATCACCTTGCCGCTTTTTGCGTCGAGCGCGACCAGCCTTGCGTCCAGGGTGCCGAGATAAACCTTGTCACCGAGCGCGGCCACACCCCGGTTGTTAGGGCCACAGCAGTAGGTCGTAATCGGCCCCATTTTGTGTTTATAGTGCCAGATTTGCTCTCCAGTAGCCGCGTTTAGCGCATAGACGTGGTTGAACGATGTCGTGGCATACATGACGCCATTGACTATCAGTGGTGAAGTTTCCATCGATTCCATGACTTCTGTCTGGAATATCCAGGCTGGTCGGAGCTTCCTCACGTTATCTTTATTAATTTGGCTCGCGGGGTAGTAGCGGGTTTGTGCGTAATTGCCGTTGGTGTGGAGAAAATTATTTGCGTCCCCATCCGCACGATCGAGCATATCCTGGGTAACAATATCCATATTTCCATAAAGTGTCCCACCCTGGACCTCCTGTGCCTGCACTGCGATGCTAAATAACGCTAGACCAAAAACGCAACTAAGCGAAGCGAGCACAGTTTTACCTTGTTCCTCTATTCTCATGTTCATGACTCCTCCAAATATTGAAAGGTTTTTTTGACGATTGTTATTATGATGCGGGGATTATTATTGCTTTCTCGCCAGGAGTGTTCCCAATCCTCCCGATAGATCAGTATATCCAAGTTTAGGCCGACCATCAATTGGCATTGGCAAATTAGCTTCTCAACATCAGAAGAATCATGAAGGTTCTGTCAAGTTGACCACCGATGGGAAAATGGGGGCATGTTCATAAAAGTATAGGAAGTATTAAAGCTATTGATAAATTCCCAGTCAACCACCTCGGCGATGGTTTCCGCTAGAATTAGACAACTTCAATTTCATCTTTATTATTGCACTTTAATCCTATAGACTAGAAGGTTCACAAGCCTGTAATATGTAGTTCTTGAGTTGCTACGGCTCGTAATAATTTTCGAGGGTATCAGCTCAGTGAAGTAAGCTCTCGCAGGAAATAACCCCGACAGGAGGAAAAGCTATGAAATGGGAAACTCCAACTTATACAGATATACGTTTAGGTTTTGAAGTAACACTTTACGTCAATAATCGTTAAGTTCTGCTCGAATAAAAGGGGTGGCTAACACCCCTTCTTTCATTAGCACAAAATTATGTTCATCAGAGTACTCGGTGCGGGAGCCGGGGGTGGTTTCCCACAGTGGAACTGCAATTGCCCGAATTGTAAAGGGCTGCGTGACAACTCGTTTTCGGGAAAGCCCAGAACACAATCCTCTATTGCCGTGTCAGCCGATCAAGAAAATTGGTTGCTGATTAACGCGTCACCCGATGTAAGAACCCAACTAGAATTTTTCGACGAAGCTCATCCTGAAAACGCGGTTCGCGGAACCGGGATTAAGGCGATATTGCTAATCGATGGTCAAATCGATCACTGCACTGGCTTGCTCATATTGAGGGAAGGTGAAGCCCTGGAGCTGTATACCACTGAAGTGGTGAAACATGATTTATCCAGCCATTTCCCCATCATTAACATACTGTCGCATTACTGCGGCGTTAATCACCATATCGTTCCGATTGATGGCAACGCCTTTTTTATTGATCAGATATCAGATATAAAAATCACTGCGCATGCGCTTGCTAGTAGAGCGCCGCCCTACTCGCCAAATCGCCACAATGCCACAGCCGGTGACAATATCGGTGTCACCATAGAACAGATTTCAACTCGAAAAAAAGTCTACTACGCTCCCGGGGTTGCCGAGATCGAATCTCACGTACTTCTGGCGATGCAACAGGCTGACTGCGTGCTAGTTGATGGGACTTTCTGGACAAATGATGAACTTGTTAAATGTTGCGGATCCGATAAATACGCCAGAGATATAGGCCACCTGCCTCAATCTGGTAAGTCGGGAATGATCGAAGTCCTGTCCAGCTTGCCGAAACATATAGACAGGCATTTGATTCACATCAATAATACTAATCCAATATTAAACGAAGATAGCGCCGAATATGCAGAGCTTGTGGGTGCCGGCATTGGCGTATGCTACGATGGCCAAACCATTATTTTGTAAACCACAGTCATTAAGATTGAGCGTAATCGAAGTACCGTAAATCCTTAACTAACAAGCCTGAATTAATGAACAACCCAACAGAGCAAGCACCCTGGTCAAGAGAAGAATTTAAAACACAATTGCTCCAAATGGAGCGTTATTACCATATTCATCACCCTTATCATTTGCTAATGAATGAGGGCAAACTCAATAAAGCACAAATACAGGGCTGGGTTGCTAATCGTTTTTATTATCAAATTTCGATCCCCATTAAGGATGCGGCGATCATGGCGAACTGCCCCGATCGTGAATCTCGTGCACTTTGGGTACAACGCATCATCGACCATGATGGTGCGCCTCAAGGCAATGCTGGTGGCATTGAAGCCTGGCTCCAGCTTGGTCAGGCTGTAGGCCTGGACCGGGAAGAAATAATTAGTCAGAAACGAGTTTTGCCTGGCGTTCGCTTTGCAGTTGATGCTTATGTTAATTTCGCCCGTCGGGCAGATTGGCACGAGGCAGCAAGTTCGTCTCTGACCGAATTATTCGCGCCTAAAATTCATCAACAACGTCTGGATAATTGGCCA
>JBGUEB010000022.1:0-22107 GCA_041821565.1 Gammaproteobacteria bacterium
CTGCTTGCAGCCGGCACGCCGGAGTTGTTTATGTACCAGTATGGTCGGCACAAGGGTAGCCAATCCTCCATCATGCACGATTTTATGGATGCCTTCGGCTCCCATACCATCGGCACTCACACCTCGGTTTGCGAGGGTCCTAAATGGGTCGGGCAGGAGAGTCTGTGGGGTGGCATGTACGATAACTGGGACTACGACAATACCAACTTTGTGGTTAATTTCGGGTCTAATCAGTTTGAAACCCATACTAACCATATACCGACATCACAACGCCTGATTAGCGCGATGGTAGATCGCAATGTTCCGCTTTATACTTTCGATGTGCGTCTTTCCAATACCGCAGCGAAGTCAACCGAATGGGTTCCGATCAAGGTTGGTATGGACGGCCTGGTGATGCTTTCCATGGTTAACGTAATCATGAACGAAGACCTGTTCCGCAAGGACCACCTCAAGTATATGCGCGTGTCGCCGGACTATCATGCAACCGACGACGAAAAAATTGCCGCTATCAAAGAGCATGTGTCTAAATTTACACCTGAATTCGCTGAAAAAGAGAGTGGCGTTCCCGCGGATAAGATCAGGCAGATCGCGCGCGGATACGCTGGGGCGAAGTCGGCCTGCCTGATCACCTATCGAGGCACTGTCATGCATTATCACGGCGCAGACCAGGAGCGTTCGGCGATGCTGTTGTCAGCCATCACCAATAACCTCGACCGCAAAGGCGGTCGGGTCATGGGTGTTGGCGCGGGCTGGAAACACCCGAGTTCACCGAAAGCGAAGGTACAAAAAGGTCTCGATATCGTCAATGGTTTTCCAGGGGAGGCAGCGTTCCCCACCCACCAATGCAGTCAGCAAAATCTACCGATGATCAAGGATGGCCAAAATGGTCGCCCCAAAGTCTACTGGTCCAGTTGTAACAACCAGGCCTTTATCAATGGCAATAACAAGGAAGCGGAAGCGGTCTTGAAAGATGAGAGTTTGATTCCCTTTTATGTGAATTCGAACATCGTCTACGACGAATCATCGCAATACGCCGACCTTATCCTGCCGGATGTTACCTATCTTGAACGCTGGGACTACGAGGATATGGTGTCGCCGACCGGGATCGCCGAATTCTATATCCGACAGCCTCTGATCAAGCCACTGGGTGAGTCAAAGGATCAGGGTGAGATTTTTTACGGTTTGGCGCAGCGCCTCGGAATTGAACTGACCTATAAAACCAAGGAAGAGTTTGTGCGCAAGTCCTGCGAGATGACACCTGGTGTCAGGGAAGCCGGTGGTTTCGAGTATATGAAAAAGAAGGGAGTCTGGCATGATAAGAATGCCAAACCTAACTTCGGTTTCTACGAGGCCAAAGTGGATGTTTCCGGCGACGGTATTATTCTCGACGACAAGACCGGAGTTTACTGGAATTACAGGAATGCAGGGGTCAGTGAAGCCGAGGCCAAAAGCAAGGGTTATCTGGGGGTTGATGGGGCCAAAAACGCCTATGTTGCCCAGAATATCGAGGGCACTCCGCGTAAAGCCTACCCACCGAACACCTCGTTTACCAAGTCTGGCTTACTCGACTTTTACTCGGATAACTTCGCCGCCAAGGGATTCCCGGCATTTCCGACCTATACGCCGATTCCCGAGCATCAGAAAATGGGTAAGGATGATTTGCACCTGACCACCTACAAGGTTGCCGTGCACACCCACTCACGCACAGCCCATTGCAAATGGTTGTCTGAGATCAAGCATGACAATCCAGCGTGGATCAACAGCAAGACGGCTTCTGAACGTGGCATTAAAGATGGCGACAGTATCAAGGTGTCTAGTGATCTAGGTGAGATAACCACCACAGCCCATGTTACCGAAGGTATTATCCCCGGCATCGTTGCCATCTCACACCATTTTGGACGCCAGCATTCCGGCATCTACGGATCGGGAAAGAAATCCCCGACGACCATGGGAGCATCATCGGATCCGGACGCTAAGAATATGTGGTGGGATAAGCACGGAACCCATCCCAACACAATTATCCCGAATAGTTCGGATCCGATCAGTGGAGGGCAACGATGGATGGATACCGTGGTAAGAGTTGCGAAAGCGTAATATGACTGTGAAGCAGGAGAAGCAAATGGGAACCGACTGGAATGAGCAGGCCGAAAGCGCCAAATTTCGCAGCGATATTTATGGTCTATTGGCCACTGTTTTTCGCCAGGAACCCAGCAAAGATCTGATCAGAGAACTGAGGGACCCCCGTTTTTCGGGGGTCTTCTCAGACATGGGGGTGGAGCTGGGAGAAGCATTTTCGAGCATGTCTGAATCTACTGTGGCGGAAGCATTGGGGCCGGAGTTTGCTCGACTGTTTATTGGTCCTGGTCATCATATATCGGCCCATGAGTCTGTCTTTGTAGAAATGGATGGCAGTACCAGCAGCCTGTGGGGAAGAAAGACTGTTGAAGTGAAAAACTTTATCGAAACCGCGGGTCTTGACTATGAACCCGAGTTCACCGGTATCCCCGATCATATTAGCGTCGAGCTTGAATTCATGCAGAAGCTAACAGCGTGGGAAGCTGAAAAGTGGGCGCAACAAGACCAAAAAAGCGCGGAGTATTGTTCGACAGTCCAACGCATGTTTCTTGAGCAGCATCTATTATGTTGGCTGCCTCAATTCTGTGATGCGGTCATGATCCAGGCTGAACTACCTTTTTATCGGTCTATGGCTGAATTGACCAGGAATTATCTCGAGTTTGAACGGCAAGAAATTACAACTGATGCGGCGGCTTAAGACGCATAATTTACGGTTCTGGGGGGCAGCAATTATCGTTTAGTAAAATAATAATTTTATACTTACGGAAATAGCAAATATGCAAAAGACTGACAACAAATTGATTGATTCCTTTGGTCGTCAGATCGAATATGTAAGATTGTCGGTTACTGACAAATGTAACTTGCGTTGTTTTTATTGCCTCCCCAAAGGCTTCAAATCCTTTGAACCCTCGACGAACTGGCTGACTTTTGATGAAATCGAAAGAGTTGTGGCTGTATTTGGCGAACTGGGTGTACATCGGGTTCGTTTAACCGGCGGCGAACCACTAGTTAGAAAAAAACTGCCAGAGTTGAGCGCCAGGCTTTCATGTCTACCGGGTATCAATGATTTATCATTGTCGACCAATGCCACCTTACTAGAACAGCAGGCGGTGGCCCTGTACGAAGCCGGAATTCGTCGTATCAACGTCAGCCTGGATACACTGGATGAAGGTCAATTTTCGGATATCACTGGTGGCGGTAAGCTCGATAGTGTATTGAAAGGATTACAAAAAGCCAAAGAGGTGGGCTTTAAACCAATCAAGATCAATATGGTGGTGATGAAGGATACCCGGCTCGATGAACAGCAGCGAGTCATGGAATACTGCATGCAGAACGATTTTACGCTACGATTCATAGAAACCATGCCAATCGGTTCACCAGGACGAAACGCTTGCGAACAGTATTTAAGTCTTAAAAAAGTTAAGCAGAGGTTAGATCAACAGTATGACCTGATTCCTGGCTTGATGACTGGTGGTGGCCCCGCGCGATATTATCGAATAAACGGCACGGACTTTGAAGTAGGTTTCATTACACCGATTTCGCAACATTTCTGTGAATCCTGTAACCGGGTCAGAATATCGGTTGGTGGCACCTTATATCTCTGTCTCGGCCAGGATGATAAAGTAGAATTAAGATCTTTATTGCGCGCCGGTATATCGGATGAAGAGTTAAGACAGACGATTGTCGATGCGGTTTCGAAAAAACCCGAACGACATGAATTCAATCAGAAACCAAACCAGATAGTCCGTTTTATGTCAATGTCAGGTGGTTGATATAATTCAATTTCCTCGATTCTGACCAGAAAATAAATTTATGCGTAAGACCGCATCATCTGATTCGAAACTTATCGCCCTGAATATTTCGAAGATGACCGTATCCGGCTCCTATGCAGAAGAAAATGCTACTTCCAGGATTTATGAGAACCCTGTTCCGGGCTGGCTATAATGAAACCATTGGTCTTCTTTTTAACTGGATTGCTGCTGCAGTTCAGTGTGCAGGCGGCACAGCCCCCTCAATTTGCAGTCGCCTCCAGCCTGCAGTTTGTGCTGCCTGAAATAGTGGCCGCATTCCAGCGGCAAACGGGTTTTATCCCACGAATTACCTATGGCTCATCGGGCAACTTTAGACGGCAGATCGTTCAAGGCGCACCGTTTGAATTGTACCTGTCAGCGGATGAGTCCTATGTTGCCGCTTTGGTTGAGCAGGGTCTAACGGTTGATTCCGGGCGGATATATGCACTTGGCAGGATCGCCGCTATTGTGCCAAAGAATAGTGGCATTAAACTTACCCAGGACCTGTCGGGTATAGGTTCGGCCATCGAAAATGGCGATCTTCGACACTTCGCTATCGCCAATCCTGATCATGCGCCCTATGGACGTGCTGCGCGTGAAGCACTAGAATCGATTGGTCTGTGGAAAGCCATACAACCGTATCTTATAAAGGGAGAAAATGCATCGCAGGCGACTCAGTTCGCCATCAGTGGTTCCAGCCAGGGCGGCATTGTCCCTTATGCGCTGGCGATATCGCCAGCGATTGCCAGCTTAAGTGAAGTCATACTTATTCCTCAATCACGACATCAACCGATTCGGCAGCGTATGGTATTGTTAAACGGTGCTGGTGAGATCGCTCGCCAATTTTACGACTTTGTCGGAAGACCTGATTCCAGAGCTATATTGGTGCGCTATGGCTATGAGATGCCGGCTATAGTAGAGCACTAGGAATGGATACTACTGCCCTGGCCCTGTCGTTGAATCTGGCTTTCTGGACCTGTCTAATTTTATTTCCGCTGGCTATTTTTTTCGGGCGCTTACTGGCCTGGCGGCACTTCCCGGGCAAGGCATTGGTGGAGGCTGTTATTGCGCTGCCACTGGTGTTACCACCGACCGTACTGGGGTTTTATTTGCTCATGGGTATGGGCTCAAAATCTACTCTTGGTCAGCTTTATCATTCACTCACCGGGCATCATTTAGTATTCACTTTTGACGGCCTGCTACTGGCTTCGGTGATCTTCAATCTGCCCTTCGCGATTCAACCCATGCAGCGCGCCTTCGAAGCAATCCCGGTCAATATCAGAGAGGCAGCGTGGTGTTGCGGACTGTCGCAGTTTCAGGCTTTGTGGCGCATCGAATTCCCGTTAGCCTGGCCGGGAGCGGTATCAGCACTAGCGTTAACCTTTGCGCATACACTCGGCGAATTCGGGGTAGTGTTGATGGTGGGGGGTAATATCGAAGGTGAGACCAGGACCATTGCCATTTCCATATATGACCGGGTCCAGGCCTTCGACAATCATACTGCAGGAATCATGTCGGCCTTTTTGCTGGTGTTCTCCCTGGTGACGATTGGGCTGGTCTATCGACTATCGTATCAGCGTAGGCGTTATGGACGATAGTGGCGTTAAACTGAAGCTTTTCCAGCATCAGCCTATCCCGCTGGATGTTGAGATCGATTGCAGTGCTGGTGAATTACTGGCGCTGGTTGGACCGTCGGGTAGCGGTAAATCTACCATTCTCAGGACAATAGCGGGCTTGCATCAACCAGAATCAGGATTTATCCATTGCGAAGACGAAGTCTGGCTGGATCGGGTGCAGGGTATTAACATCCCGACACAAAAACGCCACATAGGTTTTGTTTTTCAGGATTACGCTTTATTCCCTCACCTGACTGCGCAGCAAAATATTACCACCGCCCTGGGTCATCTTGGGCCTGGTTTGCGAGTTGCAAAAGCGCGTGAATTGCTGGAGCTGGTGAATCTTAAAGGCCTGGAGGATCGTCTGCCTGATAATCTCTCGGGTGGACAGCGCCAACGTGTTGCGCTCGCGCGTGCCCTGGCCAGGGAACCAAAAATTTTATTGCTTGATGAGCCATTTTCGGCAGTCGATCAAATTACACGCAGGAAGTTACAACAGGAACTGGCTATTCTTCGGCGTACCATCCAAATACCAATTTTGCTGGTTACCCACGATCTCGATGAGGCCGCCATGCTGGCAGACAGATTGTATGTGCTGCATAGGGGCCAGACTCTACAAAATGGCAGGCCGGTCGAGGTGTTGCAAAACCCTTGTAACGCACTGGTGGCCAGATTGATGGGGCACAGTAATATATTTTCAGCGATCGTAGAGGGGCATTATCCAGAGCAGGGTATATCCCGCATAAGCTGGCGAGGCCTGTCACTGGAACTCGCATTAGACGAAAACTTTGCTGTTGGAAGTCTGGTGGATTGGGTGATTCATCCGGCACATATAGTCATGCATCGTCGTGACAGGCCATCGCATGGCGAACGTGAAAATCCCGCACATGGCGTCGTCAAGCAATTCCTCGAACTGGGCGAGACTTCATTTGTAAGCCTGGAACTCAAAGGTGATGATACGGCCTTTTTAAGCTTCACCGTTAGCAGCCATAGCGCGAGGCGAAACAACCTGGGTGTCGGAGCCCAGACCAGTGTTTCGCTGTTGGCCGAGGGTATTCATTTAATGCCACAGCAATCTGGCAAGCATGTTACGCGAGCTGGTTGAAAAGTGTTGCCGAGGAAAACTGGTAAATACTGGGTAAGAAATAGAATAGAGCGACAGGGTTAATGTTTAAGAATTATAAGCACCTGGGGGCTATTGATATATTGGACCGGCAAAGAATGGCGCGCTCGGCGGGAGTCGAACCCACGACCTTTGGCTTCGGAGGCCAACACTCTATCCAACTGAGCTACGAGCGCAAAATCTAAAAAGGAATCCGAAAGATTCCGGTAATCTATAAAAACTTTAACCTTTTCAGGATTTACGTTACTGTAAGTTTGAAGGTAAGGATTTTTAAGGGTGCCGATATATTGTTTTTTATCCTATAGGAGTCGCCAGTAATTGCTATTTTTTATTTTTTTTAGAACTCAAAAGAAACTATTATGAAGTCGATTTTATCTGTACCTATTCCAAAAGGTAGTACACAAAGAGATGTCAACTATCAAATACTCAAGTATCTAACCGGTAAGAAGATCACAAAAATATTAGATATTCCTTGTGGATCTGGTCAATTTATAAAGACTTTTATGGCAATATTTAAACCTGATATTGCTTATGGGGTAGATGTATCGGCAGCAAATCCTCAGTCAGATTTCACGATGAAGCAGTTAGATGCCTCAAAAGGATTTGATTTTTCAGACGAAGTTGAGCAGGGCTTTGATCTGATTACATCCATTAGCGGCGTTATGGAATTTGATAATACGTCCGGCTTTATTCAAAGCTGTAAACATAATCTAGCAAAGGATGGATATTTAATTATTACCAATGATAATTGTTTTACCCTAAGAGACAGAATAACTTATCTATTCATTGGCAAATTCAGACGATTTAAATTATTGAGAAATAAATACTCGGCGACCTGGAAATATCTCGCGCTCGGTGAACTTGAGAAAATCATACAAGAAAATAATCTATGTATTACTAAAGTCATTTACTCTGCGTTTTATATTGAGGATCTTATATTTTTACCCTTCGCTATTGCCCTCTATCCGTTACATATACTTTACCTGTTAACACATGCCCGAGAATATTCATTCGAATATAAAATTTCCTTATTTCCTTTTAAAAGTCTACTTTTTAGACATTATATATTGGTATGTGAACATTCAATCCCAACTGACGAATAGAAAAGGCAGGTGCTGGGTATCGTTTTACCGTGGCGTGTTTGTAATACAGGCAGGGCTGCCAGGACGATGCCAGCCAGCCTGGTCGACATTGGTCTAAACTGCAGGAAAATAAGAGTTATTCTGCATACCGGGCATAATTTTTTTGCGATATGATCAGATTTCGAGGATAATCCCCCCACTTTTTTGCATCCCCATTATTGCAGCTGGAGACAACCTGTGAGTTCTGAAGAGGTCGATACATTTTCGCCGAAAAACCTGGCTGTGCTGGGTGGTTTGTTATTTGTTGCCCTGATTCTTGGTGAAGCGGTATTCCCGCGCCATAGCGGTAGTGACAGTGGCAGTATGGGTGTTGGCACCATGGATGAAATAAGCATGCGTATCGAGCCCGTGGTCACTTTAGCCAGTATACAGGCAAATGCTGCAGGATCCGGATCGGGTGATATGGCAAATCAGTCTCCTCAACAATTATACGAGGGAGCCTGCATGGCCTGTCATGTTGCGGGTGTGGCCGGTGCACCGAAGACGGGTGATAATGCCGCCTGGCAGGCGCGTATGGGCGTCGGCATCGATGGCCTGCTGAGTTCGGCGATAAGCGGCAAGGGTGCGATGCCACCAAAGGGTGGATCAGCCTATACGGATGAGCAGCTGCGCTCAGTCATTGAATTTATACTCGGCGAGTCGGGATTCTAGTCTTTCGCAAGACACCAGGATTTGGAAAAAAAGCGGAGCCAGTCTTCGCTTTTTTTATGCCTGACCGCGGCGTCGGTCCTGTTTCCGATAGGCAATTGCTTCTGCCAGATGGGGCGGCAGTATGCCAGTTTCGTTTGCCATGTCAGCAATAGTGCGCGCCAGTTTCAGTACCTTGTGATAGCTGCGCGCGGTTAGCTTGAGCTTATCGATCGAAGTTATCAGCAGTCGCTCGGATTCCTGGTCGAGTTCACAGAACTGCTCGATTTGCTGGTTCCCCAGTTTCGCGTTGAGACAGCCCTGGCGCTGCAGTTGAAGTTGCCTGGTGCGGATAACCCTGGTTCTTACCTGGCGACTGTTTTCCTGTTGCCTGTGACTGTTATTGATTAGCTCGGCATGCTCAAGCCGGGGCAATTCTATTTGAATATCAATGCGATCCATGAATGGTGCCGAGAGTTTGTTGCGGTAGCGGTTAAGTTGCTCGACACTGCAGTTACAGTTCAGTATCGAATCACAGCCACCGGGACAGGGATTCATCGCAGCGATCAATTGAAACGCAGCCGGGAATTCGGCCTGGCGTGAGGCACGTGATATATGAATCGTGCCGGTTTCCAGCGGCTCGCGTAGTACCTCGATTGACCTGCGGTCAAACTCGGTGAGTTCATCGAGGAATAGCACACCATTGTGGGCGAGAGAAATCTCCCCCGGTTTCGGAATGCTGCCGCCGCCGACCAGGGCCACGGCGGAAACGGTATGGTGGGGTGATTGAAATGGCCGCTGTAGCCAGTTGCTGCTGTTAATCGGTTTATGGCAGATGGAACGGATGCTCGCGCTGCTCATCGCCTCGGCTTCAGACATCAGCGGCAAAATCGTGTTCAAACGCTGTGCCAGCATGCTCTTGCCGGAACCAGGCGGCCCCATCATGATCATATGATGACCTCCGGTGGCGGCAATTTCGAGTGCTCGCCTGGCCTGGTGCTGACCATAAACCTCGCATAAATCGTAATCGAAAATTGTTTCAGTCAATGCCTCGGAAGATTCAACCCTGGGCAGGGCTTCGCCGCCGTTGAGGCTGGCGCAAACTTCGACCAGCGAGTTGCAACTGTATATCGATGCCTCTCGAACCAGTGCGGCTTCGGCCTGGTTATGTTGCGGGATAATGATTTGCTTCTGCGCCTGCTTGCTGGCTATGAGTGCCGGTAGCAGTCCATCGACACTACGACATTCGCCACTCAGGGCAAGCTCCCCGTAGCAATCGAAATGGCCAAGTGTGGAAGCATCGATTTGTTTCGAAGCGGCCAGAATGCCGAGTGCTATAGCTAAATCGTACCGTCCCCCTTCCTTGGGCAAATCCGCGGGTGCCAGGTTGATGGTGATGCGGCGCACTGGAAATTCAAAACCGGAATTGATAATTGCCGAGCGCACCCGGTCTCGAGACTCGCGTACTGCGGCTTCGGGTAATCCGACCATGGTAAATGCCGGCAGGCCATTTGATATATGGATTTCAACCTGGACTTCGGGTGCGCTAACGCCTTCCTGGGCGCGTGTGGTGAGTTGGGTTAGAGACATGGAATCCTTTCCTGTTGGTTGGTTTATTTATTCCTTTTGGGTGAGTGTTTGTTCCAGTTCCCGGAGTTTTTCTTCGAGGGTTTCGAGTTTGGCGCGAGTTCTTTGCAATACCCGCGCCTGAATGTCGAATTCTTCACGACTGACAAATTCAAGCTGCGCTAATTGTTGTTGCAGCAGGGTCTTCAGGCGAGCGTCAAAATCAGATTTAACCTGCTGCACACCCGGTGGGAGCAATTGGTTGATCTTGTCGGAGAGACGGTTAATGGTCTGGTTGTCTAGCATCTAAAATCCCTGTTTTGGTGCATTTTTGCAACATATTTGCACCAAATGTGTGCGCATTGGTTCTATTTCTGCCTCCAGTGTAACGATTTAAATCGGTGCTGCCTAGTATGAAATATAAGTTATTGAAAAATATGGGATTAACTATTGTTGGCACGGTTTCTGCTCTAACAGTATTTTTCTTTAGAGGATTTACACAATGAAAATGGTAACCGCCATCATAAAGCCGTTCAAGCTCGATGATGTTCGCGAAGCCCTGTCAGAAATTGGCATACAGGGTATTACGGTTTGCGAGGTCAAGGGTTTTGGCCGGCAAAAAGGACATACAGAACTCTATCGAGGGGCGGAATACGTGGTCGATTTTTTGCCCAAGGTCAAACTCGACCTGGCGATTGACGATGATTTGCTCGACCAGGTCATCGAGGCCATTAGTTCCTGTGCCAACACCGGCAAGATCGGAGACGGCAAAATCTTTATTACCCCCATCGAACAGGCGATCCGGATTCGTACCGGTGAGTCTGGTTCCAGCGCGCTTTAGGAGGCATCATGGAAAATCAAATATTTCAATTACAATATGCGCTTGATACCTTCTATTTCCTGGTCTGCGGCGCGTTGGTAATGTGGATGGCTGCAGGATTTGCCATGCTCGAAGCCGGCCTGGTGCGCTCGAAAAACACTACCGAAATTCTGACCAAGAATGTTTTACTGTTTGCGGTTGCCTGCATCATGTACATGGTCGTCGGTTACGATCTCATGTATGACGGTGGTCTATTCCTGGCTGGTATCGCCGGTGGAGATTCGCTCGTAGCCGATGCGCTGGCAGCGTCCAGGGAAAATGGATTTGATGGGGCTGCGGTTTACTCGGCACCATCTGATTTCTTCTTCCAGGTAGTTTTTGTGGCTACGGCGATGTCGATAGTTTCCGGTGCGGTCGCGGAACGCATGAAGCTATGGGCCTTCGTACTCTTTGCCGTTGTCATGACAGCTGTTATCTACCCCGTCGAAGGTGGCTGGACATGGGGAGGCAAAAGTGTATTCGGCCTATATAGCCTCGGAGAAGATGGCTTCGGGTTCTCCGATTTTGCTGGATCCGGTATCGTGCATATGGCGGGTGCTGCCGCTGCTCTGGCGGGTGTTTTATTATTAGGTGCACGCAGGGGTAAGTACGGCAAGCAGGGTCAGGTCAATGCGATTCCCGGCGCCAATCTGCCGCTGGCAACACTCGGCACCTTTATTTTGTGGATGGGCTGGTTTGGTTTCAATGGTGGTTCAGTGTTGAAGCTCGGCGATATTGCCAATTCCAATGCAGTTGCGATGGTATTCTTGAATACCAATGCCGCGGCTGCTGGCGGTGTTGTTGCCGCAATGGTGGTTGCACGCATCATGTTCGGTAAGGCTGATCTGACAATGGCATTGAACGGCGCGCTCGCCGGATTAGTGGCGATCACTGCAGAGCCTTCAACGCCTTCGGCGCTGGAAGCGACCCTGATTGGTGCATTCGGCGGACTGATTGTTGTCTACTCGATTGTCGCACTCGACAAATTAAAAATTGATGACCCGGTGGGTGCAATCTCGGTACACGGTGTGGTTGGAGTCTGGGGATTACTGGCAGTACCTTTGACCAATGACGGTGCATCTTTTATTGGCCAGTTGGTCGGTGCACTGACCATATTTGTCTGGGTATTCGGGATGAGTTTCCTCGCCTGGTATGTAATCAAGCTGGTGATGGGAATCCGAGTCAGCGCTGAGGAAGAATACGAGGGCGTCGATCTAGCTGAATGTGGTATGGAAGCCTACCCGGAATTCACTAACGCGAGTAAATAGCCTTTGCTATTGATTGTTTCGTAATTAGTTCTTTTGCTATGATACTCGGCAGATGCTGTCTGACAGCATCTGCCGTTTTTATTTCTTCGCCGATAGCGCTGGTGTTCGCATGTTTTGTCATATATATCGTAGTAACCGTAAAGTAGATACCTATTTGTACCTGGTAGATAAGGATGATTTTTCGGTCTTGCCCGAAGACCTGCTGAAGGTTTTTGGTGATCCCGAGTTCAGCTTTAGCTTTGAACTGAACAAAGACAGGAAACTGGCCATGGTGGATGCCGGCGAAGTGCTCAATAGTCTCGAATCACAGGGTTATCACCTGCAATTACAGAGTGATCTGCTGGTTGAAGAAATGCTCGCGATGAAAGCGATTAACTGATCGGTAAATAATAAATTACCGCTCAACCGTGTGCTCCCCGGAGGGGAGAAGGAGAACCTATCTAAAATCGATCACGCAAGGCATAATAACTCATCCCGAGTACCATCCCCGGCCAGCGCAGCAGGTCACCCCCCGGAAAACGTCTGGTTGGCAGCTTTCCGAACAAATCAAATTTCTCGGCTTCACCGGCGATAGCGTCAGCGATTAATTTACCCGCCAGAGTCGCCAGGGCAACACCATGCCCGGAGTAACCCTGCGCATAATAGGTATTATGCTTTCCGAGGCGACCAAAGTGTGGCATGCGATTGAGTGTGACTGCCAGGGTGCCACCCCAGGCAAAGTCGATCCTGGTTTCGGCCAGTTGCGGATAGACTTCGAGCATCGGCTTACGCACGAATGATTTGATGTCCTGGGGAAAATTCTGGCGATAATTCTCACCACCGCCAAACAATAATCGTTTATCAGCCGACATGCGGTAATAGTTGACCACGAAGCGCGAATCCGATATTGCAATGTCATTCGGATTGATTTCGTTAAAGCGCGCTTCGTCGAGGGGTTCGGTTGCTACCATGAAATTGTTGATCGGCATGATTTTGCCCGATAGACGCCTGTCGAGTTTGCCGAGGTAGCCGTTGCAGGCTAGCACGATTGAGTCGGCTTCGACCGTACCGCGATTGGTGCATAGCCGAATTGTGCTGCCTTCCTGGTAACCCTCTACCACGGTCGACTCGTGCAGTATGGCGCCATTTTGTGCGGCTGCATGCGCAAGACCGAGAACGTAGTTGAGCGGGTGTAAATGTCCTGCGCCATGGTCCATGCTACCGCCATAGTAACTATCACTACCGACGATTGCGGCCATCTCATCGCGCTCGAGAAATTCTATCTGGTCGTACTCATAGTGATTTCGCAGGTGCTCTACATATGCACGAGACTCGGCGTCATAGCCAGGCTTATGATTTGGGTGCGCAGCCCCCGGCTTGAGGTCACATTCGATGCCGTACTCGGAAATCAAACTTCTGGAAACAGCCTTGGCTTCCTGCGCCAGCGCCCAGAGCTGATGCGCGGATGCATTCCCGAGCATTTTTTCCAGTGTAATCTGGTCCTTACGCTGTCCGCTGCCAAGATGTCCGCCATTACGTCCGGAGGCTCCCCAGCCAACCTTGCGGGCTTCGAGCAGGACCACTTTGTAACCGCTTTTTGCGAGGTGTAATGCCGCGGACAGGCCCGTATAACCGCCACCAACGATAGCGACATCGGTCCTGCATGAACCATCTAACGGCTGTAGTTCGGGCGCAGGGTTTTGCGTGGCATGATAGTAGGAGTCGGGGTAGTCGTTGGTATCGCTACGATCCTGATTGAGTTGGAACGCCATGTTTAAAGTCGATTACCTGGCCAGGTCCTTTTGGGTCAGGTCAAGGCTCTTCCAGGCTCTGTCTACGAGTGTGTCGATATCCGATTTTTGCATGATCAATGGTGGTGACATGATCATCGTATCGCCAACCGCGCGCATCACCAGGCCATTATCAAAACAATGCCCGCGACAGGTGAGCCCGGCACCCTTGTCCTTATGGAATTTTTTATACCCGGCCTTGTCTTCGACCAGCTCGATTGCACCGAGCATGCCGACGCCACGCACCTCGCCGACCAGTGGATGTTCGCCCAGTTCGCGAATCCGCTGTTGCAGGTAAGGAGCGGTCGAGTCGTGCACTATTTCTACAATGTTTTCGCGCTGCATGAGCTGGATATTCGCGACTGCCACCGCGGCACATACCGGGTGACCGGAGTAGGTATAACCGTGATTAAACTCGCCACCCTGGTTGATCAGTACATCGGCCACCTTGTCGGAAACCATGACGCCGCCAATTGGCAGGTAACCGGAGGAAAGACCCTTGGCCATCGGCATCAGGTCTGGCTTTAAGTCGTAGTAATCGCTGCCAAACCAGTGACCGGTTCGGCCGAAACCGCAAATTACTTCATCGGCGACAAACAGAATATCGTACTGCGCACATATCTTCTTCACCTCGGTCCAGTAGCTATCGGGCGGCACAATTACACCGCCCGCACCCTGGATCGGTTCGGCGATAAATGCGGCAATACGATTTTCGCCGAGCTCTTCGATCTTGTCGGCAATCGATTGTGCGACTTCACGACCGAATTGATCGGCGTCAAGATCGGTGCCGAGTTCGCATCGCTTGCCGAACCAGTCAGGTTGCTCGACATGCACTATGTCTGGAATGACGCCGCCCTGTTCGTGCATGTCTGCCATGCCGCCAAGACTCGAGGCCGCGATAGTACTACCGTGATAGGCATTCTTGCGGCTGATAATAACCCGCTTTTCGGGCTTGCCGAGTATGTCCCAGTAGCGCCAGACCATGCGGATAACGGTATCGTTGGCCTCGGAACCCGAGCTGGTGAAAAACGTGTGATTCATATGTGCCGGTGTAACTTCTGCTAATAGTGCACTGAGCTCAGCTACCGGTGGGTGCGAGGTCTTAAAGAAAGCATTGTAATAAGGCAGTTGCTGAATTTGCGCATGCGCGGCTTTGATCAAATCCTTTTGCCCATAACCCATATTCACACACCACAGGCCAGCCATTGCGTCGAGGTACTGGTTACCTTCGGAATCGGTCAGATAAACGCCCTGCGCCGATTCGATGATGCGCGCCGCATTTTGTTTCAGGTCTTTGGGGTTGGTAAACGGGTGCAGGTGATGTGCTCCGTCGAGACCTTGCCATCTTTCGGTATTGCTGCCAATCAGGCCAGATTGCTGATTCATAGGTTTCTCCTGTCTAAACTCTGAGTAATAAATATTGTCGTTCCCATGGGCTGACCTCGTGCATAAAGTCATCAAATTCGATTTCCTTAACGGCGACGTAAACGTCGACGAAAGTATCGCCGAGAACATCGCGCAACGGCTGGCAGTCGGCCAGGTGTTGCAGTGACTGGAACCAGTCGCGTACTAGTTGAACCGGCTCCTGGTAAGTGCTGCCAGAAAATGGTTTGCCTGGCTTCAGGCCCTGTTTCATACCGAGGTAACCGCAGGCAAGCGAGGTTGCGATTGCGATGTAGGGATTCACGTCTGCCGAGGCGAGGCGATTTTCCACCCGCATCGAGCGCGGATCACTGCCGGGAACACGAAAACCAACTGTGCGATTGTCATATCCCCAGTGAAAATTGATTGGTGCCGCCATTCCGGGCACGATACGGCGATACGAATTCACATAAGGGCATACCAGCGCCATGGCACTCGGCATGAATTGTTGCAACCCGGCGATGTGACTGAGCAATAACTTGTTCGGCGTGCCTCTTGTGGTCGAAAATAGATTCTTGCCCTTGTCGAGACTTACCATACTTTGATGGATATGCATCGAGTTGCCGGGCTGGTTGGTAATTGGCTTGGCCATGAAAGTAGCATGCTTGCCATGCTTGAAGGCCGCTGCCCGCACCGTACGCTTGAATAAAAAGGCCTGATCAGCGAGATCCATAGGATCGCCATGCAGCAGGTTTACCTCCATTTGTGCCAGGCCTTCCTCGTGAATCAGTGTATCCAGTTCCAGGTTCTGGGCTTTACTAAAAGCATTCATATCGGCAAAAATAGCGCTGAATTCGTTGACCGCGTCAATGCTGTAGGATTGACCTTCGATCTCGGTTCGGCCATTTTTACCAATCGGGGGTCTCAGTGGCTGCGTCGGATCGGTATTCGGCTCGACAATGAAAAATTCTAGCTCGGGCGCAATAATTGGCTTCCAGCCCTCGGCCTCGTATAAGTCGAGCACCTTGCGCAAGACATGGCGAGGAGCGAATTCGATCGGCTTGCCATTTTCGTCGACACAATCGTGTATCACCTGGGCTGATTTTTGCTCTACCCAGGGTATCAGTCGAATCGTGGATTCATCCGGCTGTAAGTACATATCGGTATCGGCGGGCGAGATTTTTTCGGCTAATTCGGGGTAACCACCGGTGACTGATTGCAAAAAAATAGTACGCGGCAGGCGTAGTTCGCGTCCATCGGTGTATTTTGAAGCGGGCATGATTTTCCCACGCGCCGCGCCGGAAAGATCAGGAACAATACATTCAACTTCGCTTACCTGATGTTTTTTAATCCATTCTTTCATGCCAGATTCACTTTTGATAATATTTAGGCCGTAGATTTTTAGACCACTAGCTTGGCGGTAGTATTACGCTCGGGTATAATAGCCAATTCGACGATATTGTGATCACAAAAACCGAATATGTCAACACCCTGCGGACGCCTGATAATAGAATTCAAAGGGGTTTTTGTCGACAGCCAGGAGCGGCATACGATGGCTTTTTCGATTAATAGTGATCACATAAATTAATGAGAAGAGAAGCCATGAATACAGAATTCAGTTTGCGCACGAGACAGGAAGGCGGCGCTACACCGGTGCTGCAGAAATGGGGAGTCGATAGTGAATATGGTGTGTTGAGAGATATTTTGCTTGGCCCTGCCGATCACTATAAATGGCTCGAAACCAGTTCGGTATCGAAGAAAAGTATCCGCAGGAACTACGAATTCAGCGCGGAAATAGCGCGGCGTCAGCATGCCGAGATGGTGGCTGCCTATGAATCGGCAGGCGTCCAGGTACACTTGCATGCGCCGGATGCAGAATTACCCTACCAGGTATTTGCACGTGACTCTTCGGTAATGACGCCGTTCGGAGCAATCATTACGAGTATGGCGAACTGGTGGCGTCGCGGTGAAAATTATCGCGCAATTGAGACCTACGAACGCCTCGGTATCCCAATTTATGACTATGTTACAGCGGGAACTTTTGAAGGCGGTGACTTCAATGTGATCGAACCCGGTACCGTATTGATTGGCTGGGAAGGGGATGAAGGACGAAGCCAGGAAGGGTCAGCCCTGCAATTGAAATCCTGGTTCGAAGCCGAGGGCTGGGAGGTCAGGCTTACCGACATCGATCCTTTTTACGTACACATTGATCTCATGGTCGTCATGCTCGCACCGAAGTTGGCCGCGGTTTGCGTCGAATCGACAGATCCCGAGGTGGTTGCCTGGCTGAAGTCGAAGTCGATTGAAATCATAACGGTTCCATTTCAGGATACACTCGATCTTGGTTGCAATGTAGTCGCCCTCGGTAACGACCGAATTCTGTTGCCGCAAAAAAGCCTGGTGCTAAAGGAAAAAGCGCGCGCACATGGGCTTGAAGTTTACGACCCGGATGTATCGATGATAACCCCTGGCGGGGGCGGAGTGCACTGTATGTGCCAGGCACTGCGGCGCGATCCCGGTTAAATAAGATTTCGGGCTTTAGTCTCCCGACATCGCTAAATCGAGTTCACGACGTTTTTGCTGGCGAAACATTATCCAGCCAGCCAGTAATACACCGATGGCGACGACGATAATAATGATAGTCGCAAGCGCATTGATATCGGGGCGTAATCCCAGTCTTATACGCGAATAAATCAACATTGGCATGGTGATAGCACCGGGTCCCGATACAAAGCTGGCGATAATCAAATCGTCCAGTGATAGCGTGAATGACAATAGCCAACCGGCCATCATGCCCGGTGCGATCAGGGGCATGGTAATATCGGTCAACACTCGAAATGGTTTAGCCCCCAGGTCTTGCGCCGCTTCTTCGAGGTCCTGAGACATGCCTGCTAACCGGGATTGAATGATGACCGCGACATAGGCCATCGAAAAGGTAATATGGGCGATGGTGATGGTTGAAAATCCCCGTTTTTCAGGCCAGCCAATCAGGTCTCCGAGGGAAATAAATAGTAGCAGCAAAGACAGACCGGTTATCACCTCGGGCATTACCAGCGGTGCGGTTATCATTCCGGAGAAAAGCGTGCGCCCTCTGAAACTTCCGAAACGTACCAGCGCGAGTCCGGCAAGCGTCCCCAGCAAGGTCGCAAAGCAGGCGTTAAGCGTGGCAATTTTCAGACTCAATACAACTGCTTCCCAGACATCTTCACTCTGGAACAGGACGGTATACCATCGAGTCGAAAAACCACCCCATACCGGTACCAGTTTGGAGTAATTGAACGAGTAAATGATCAGTAGCACCATCGGAATATACAAAAAAGCCATACCAAAGCAGGTGACCATAATTAGAAATCTTGAGCGTTTTCCTGAATCGCGCATGTCTTAGCCTTCCACTTCCTTGCCCTGGATATACTGGTACAGCATCATTGGCAAAACCAGGACTATCAGCAATACGATTGCTACCGCCGAGGCCACTGGCCAGTCATGGTTGGCGGTAAATTCGTTGTAGAGCAAGCGGCCAATCATCAGCACATTACCACCACCGAGCAGATCCGGAATGACAAATTCACCGGTTGCGGGAATGAAAACCAGTAACGAGCCTGCAATAATGCCTGGAATCGTTAGCGGTAGGGTTACGGTTAGAAAGGTTATGACTGGCCGTGCACCCAGGTCGGCAGCCGCCTCGCGCAGAGCCCCGTCGAGTTTCTCCATGTTGGCGTATAATGGCAGGATCATAAATGGCAGGTAGGTATAAACGATGCCGACATAGACCGCAAAAGGCGTGTAGAGCAGGCGCACCGGGTCGTCAATGATGCCGAAATAAATGAGTATATTATTAATCGTACCCTGGTCGGCCAGCAATCCCATCCAGGCGTAGACGCGTAACAGGAATGAAGTCCAGAATGGCAGGATAATCAGCATCAATAATATATGTTTGTAAGTGTGGCTGGCACGAACAATGGCGTAAGCCATTGGGTATCCTATGAGCAGGCAGAGCAGGGTCGAAATGCTCGAAATCTTGATCGAGTTAATATAGGTGTTGAAATACAAATCATCCTCCCACAGGTAGAGGAAGTTCTCGAACACCAGTTTAATTTGAATAATGCCGTCGTCGACCCATTCGGTCATTGGCTGGAAGGGTGGACTCGCAACTGCGGGTTCGGCCAGGCTAATTTTTAATACGATGAAAAATGGAGCGAGAAAAAACAGCAGTAGCCAGAAATAAGGGATAAAAACAACGACCGACTTCCAGTTGTTCTGTAAAGAACGGAGCAGGTGTTTTTTGAACGACGAGGTTGAATCGACGGAGTGGTTATCGATCTCACCGGTGTTGATCATTTAGTCAACACCACCACGCTGGAGGCATCCCAGCTTAAATAAATTTCATCTTCCCAGTCGTGCACCAGCGACCCGTCTCTCGGGCGTGACTGGTTAGACGCAGTAATTTCGATAAGAGTGTTGTCACCAACCCGAACCCTATAGGTTGAAAGCTTTCCCAGGTACCCAATGTCGTCGATGATCCCCTTCATTTGGTTGGGTGCAGCCGACTCGGGGGGTGTCCCTGAAATTCTTATTTTTTCCGGGCGAACGGCGGCCCAGACCTTGCTACCCTCCTGAATAGCAGAGCCGTGATCGGCATAAAATTCACATTCCGGCTGCTTGCATTCCACTACCATGTGGTCCTGTCCATGTTCTGTTACCCGACCTTCAAACATATTGGCGCTGCCAATAAAATTGGCAACCAGGCGTGATTCAGGAAATTCATAGATTTCGGTCGGTGTGCCAATCTGCATGAATCGACCAGCATCCATCATCGCGATACGCGTCGACAGGGTCATTGCTTCTTCCTGGTCATGCGTGACGACAATAAAGGTAACACCGAGTTGATCCTGGATGTTCATCAGTTCAAACTGGGTATTTTCGCGCAGGCGTTTGTCGAGTGCGGCCAGTGGTTCGTCGAGTAATAATACCTTGGGTTGTTTCACCAGTGAGCGTGCCAGGGCCACACGTTGTTTTTGGCCGCCTGACAATTGATGTGGCTTACGTTTGGCAAATTGGGTTAATTCGACCATCGCCAGCATTTCATCGACACGTCGTGTAATTTCTGATTTTTCGATGCCGTCTCGCTGCAAACCATAGGCGACGTTTTTTTCCACGGTCATATGCGGAAACAACGCGTAAGACTGAAACATCATATTGACGGGTCTTTCGTAGGGCGGCACGTTGGTCATATCGACGCCATCGATATAAATATTGCCCGAAGAGGGTGTTTCGAATCCGGCCAGCATGCGTAGTAAGGTGGTTTTACCGCATCCCGAGCCGCCTAGAAGTGAGAATAATTCGCCCTTGTAGATTTCCAGATCTACGCTATCAACCGCGGTAAAGTCGCCAAAGTGTTTGCTAACGCTTTGTACCTTGATAAATGGTTGCGCATCGGGGTCCATCCATGGCCGGTCAACGAGACTAGGCTGGTTCGACATTCGCTTACTCCACGATTGTATGCCGGGTTAATTAAAACTGGAGTGATTGCTGGCAATCACTCCAGTTAATAATATCAAACTTTTAATTGCCCGACTTGAAGTTAGTCCAGGTCCTGGTTTGTACCCTTGCAATCTTCGGCGGTAAGGCTTTCTCTGTGTACATCATAGCGACCTGTTCCGGTGGGGGAAAAGCTGCTGGACTGCTAGTCACCGCCGGGTCGATCAGGGGGATAGCGTCCTTGTTGGCCGTCGCATACCAGGTAAAATCACTATCGGCCGCACCGACTTCAGGACGCATCATGTAGTTCATGAATAGATAGGCATTCTCGATATTTTTGGCATCTGCCGGAATGACCCAACCGTCAACCCAAAGCTGTGCTGCGCCTTGTCCGGGTGGCAGGAAGAAATCGAGCACCACGCCGGTTTCGGCTTCCTCGGCACCAGACATAGCCAATAAACCATCCGGTCCCCAGGTTACAGCAACACAAAATTCGCGTTCTGGCATTCTCTGATAGGCATAGTTGTCAAAGGTCTTGATGTAGGGGCGAACTTTTTTCAACAGAACTTCGACTTCTTTATAGTCATTTTTATTTGTGGAGAATGGATCCATACCCAGGTAGGCCAGTGCCATCGGGATAACGTCGCCGGGTGAGTCGAGGAAGGAGACGCCGCACTTGGCGAGTTCTTTCATGTGCTCGGGCTGAAAGATCATATCCAGGGAGCCGATTGGCGCGCCCGGGTAAGTTTTCTTAACCAGTTCCTCGTTATAGGTAACCCCGTGCGTACCCCACATATAAGGTACGATATACTTGTTACCAGGATCCAGATTTATCCCCAGCTTGCCCATGACCTCGGGACTCATGTGCTTGAAGTTAGGCAACTTTGATTTATCCAGTGCCTGAAGTATTCCGGCAGGAATCAGGCGGGTAATATCGGATGCTGCGTGGCTGACGACATCGTAGCCAGAACTGCCGGCCAATAGCTTGGCGTCGATCGCCTCAGCCGAGTCATAAACATCATAGGTAACCTTGACGTCATATTCTTTTTCGAAATTAGAAATCGTTTCTTCGCCGATGTATTCCGCCCAGTTGGTCACGTTAAGCGTGCCAGCTGACATAGCAGCGCTCGATCCGATGATCAATGCGGTGGCGACGCTGCCGACAATAGCGTCTTTAACGGCATATTTTAAGGTAGTCATTTTTTTACTCCGTAAGGATATTTTCAGTTTTTTAAAAAACCTGGGGTGCTCAATTCTATTTTATTATCAATAGCTGTACTGGTGCTGAATCACAGGCAGCTTTCTTTAATTAGTGCGGCCTCGACTGTAACATATCACTGCTCTTTTTGTGGTTTTTGCTTCTGAGGTTAATTGTGATCACGATTAGCTCCCTTGTCAAATTCCAAAAAATTTCCTGGTTCCAGGTGTTGC
>JBGUEB010000023.1:0-22099 GCA_041821565.1 Gammaproteobacteria bacterium
ATTGATGATATATGGGCAAGGCGGGCCGAGGTGTTTAATACCTACTATAGCGTTGAAGAGGCAGCCGAAATTGCAGCCAGTTTCGTCCGCAGCTATGGTCCGTTGATTATTGCAGACTATGCGGATAATCCCGGCGGTGGCGCTTATGGTGACTCGACAGCGCTTCTCGAGGCGCTCCTGAAAACCGGCGTTACGAATACCTGTTTTGGTCCCATGGTCGATCCAGCCGCCGCCGATGAACTACATCAACATAGCGAAGGCGAGACCATAACCCTGAACCTGGGCGGCAAGACTGATGCACACTTTGGCGGTGGCCCCATAACCGTAACAGGACAAATACTGCGGTTGAGCAATGGCGTATGCATTGGTGATGGCCCCATGAAGGGCGGCCAGGAATTACATTTTGGCAAGACCTGTGTACTGCAGGTAGACGGGATCGATATCCTTATCGTCAGCGAGGCTATTCAGATGTACGACCAGCAACAGTTCCGCAGCTTTGGCATTGATCCCACTTCCAGAACAGTCGTTGCTCTCAAATCAATGCAGCATTTTAGGGCGGCGTTTGAGCCTGTTGCCGAGAAAATCATTGTTTGTGACAGCGGCGCACTATGCACAACCGATGTCACGAAATTGCCCTATCTAAATGTGCCACGCCCCATTTACCCGCTCGATCGGAACATGACGCGGTAACTCTGTTTGAGACTATTCTGTATCAGGAGTTTATTAGCCCTGGGGAGTCTCTGATTTATTGGTCATTGCGAGGAACGAAGTGACGAAGCAATCTCTAAGAGTTTAATTTTTATCAGAAAGATTGCTTCGCTTCGCTCGCAATGACTCAGGATGTTGAATTGATCAGAGGCTCCCTAAATACAGTCGTGTTATATATTCGAATCTAACTTCACCGCCGCATTCGTAACGGTCAAACAAATCCCTGCCCGCCCGTACTAGCATTGCATGTTCCCTGGTATTGGCCGCAGGTGTATAGGATGATGACTGCATTCGTCCTAGAAATCCAACCAGGTCAAAAACCTGAGCGTTTTCAAATTCAAATGTCAAAACCTTGTTGGGACTAAAGAAGCCTGCGATATCTTCATACGAAATATTCATATGATTTACAGAATTATAATCTGTTGCAAATTTGCGCAGTACAGCGTCGTACTCTTTTTGAAAGGCCTCTTCAAGCTTGCGCTGATTCCAGATCAGCGCTACCTGTCCGCCGGGTTTTAATACTCGAATAAATTCCTGCCTGGTCTCATCACGCTTGAACCAGTGGAAAGCCTGGGTCGCTGTTACAAGACCTATCGAGTGATCTGCCAGGCCCGTATGTTCTGACTGCCCCCCGGTACTGGTGAATTTGCGGTAACTAGAAAGTTGTTGCTCTGCTGCGCTACGCATATCTTCATTAGGCTCTACACCCGTCACATGAAGATTTTTATCGAGTAATAAGCGGGTAAATATACCAGTACCAGAACCTATATCGGCAATCGTGGAGTGACTGCTCAAACCGCACTCGGAAATTAAAGTATCCACGACTTCGAGTGGGTATGATGGACGATAGTTTACGTAGTCAGCAACCCTGTCTGAAAAGCGTTCAGTTGACTCGCTCATATCCATTCCAGTTAATTTGGCAGATAGATTACAGCCGAATTAGCATCCCTGTTCATTTTTCGTAACGCTCATCCATTCACGCAAGCGGTTCCCACTAGCATCGTCAAACGGCAGGCCCTGACTTCCGATAGTAAAGACGAGCACGACCTCATATATGTGATTCTCCCAGAGGGGCTAACGCTGCAAATCACCAGCAGAAAAAAGAGGAGCGGTGCATTTGCATTGTCATACGTATTTTTTTAAAAGCTCAATTGAATTTTTTGATGCTAGTTGATGAGTGTGACCCGATTTAACAAAAAAATTGTTACCGAGCCACCTTCTATTTCGCGAATCTATTCCCGCATCCGCGTGGCCCTGGGATCATACTGGGCGCCGAGGCTTGCCTTGGCCGGTATTCGTTCACCACCAACATCGATTTCAATCTTGCCAGATTCGAGATAATCTTTGGTCACCGCTTCTTCGACTTCGACATAACCCAGGCCGACCGAGCCACCGAGCGTATGCCCGTAATTGCCCGAGGTCAAATGTCCGACAATTTTACCATCGCGCAAAATGGGTTCGTGAGAATAGAGCGTCGCCTCCGGATCCTGTAACAGGAATTGAACCAGTCGCTTATGCATAAAGGACTGTGATTCCTTTTGCTCGAGTATTGCGTCACGACCGATGAACGCAACGTCCTTGTCGAGGTCACAAACGAAACTCAGGCCACATTCCAGCGGCGTATCGACCTCGGCCACGTCATGACCATAGTGAACAAATTTTTTCTCTATTCGGCAGGTATCCAGGGTGTGCATGCCCGCCATTTTAAGGCCGTGAGTTTCGCCCTTTTGCCACAGGTAATCAAATCCATGCCTGGCCTGATCAACCGGTATATAAAGCTCCCAGCCAAGTTCACCCACATAGGATACCCTCGCCGCGTAGGCGCGTGTTGCGCCCAGTTCCACTGGCTGGAAAGACCCGAATGGGAAATTTTCGGTACTCATATCATGGCCTAATGTCTCACCAAGCAGTGCACGGCTAGTGGGCCCCATCACCCCCATTACCGCCCAGGCATTTGTAATATCACTGACACAACAGAACTCGTCTTCCCTGATGTGCCGGTTGAGCCAGTTAATATCTTTAATAGTCTGGGCTGCGCCGCTGACAACCCAGTATTGATCTTCCCGCATTCGCGTCACAGTAAGATCGGCTTCGATACCGCCACGCTCGTTGAGCCAGTGGGTGTAAACCATCTTGCCGGGCTCGACATCAACATTTGCACTACTGATTCGTTGCAACACCGCGCAACTATCGCGACCCTGCACCAGGTATTTCGAGAACGAACTTTGATCAAACAGTACGACATTTTCGCGCGCGGCCCTGTGTTCCGCGGCATTGTACTCAAACCAGTTTTGTTTACCGAAACAGTATTCATACTTCGGCTCCACACCCTCGGGTGCAAACCAGTTAGGGCGTTCCCATCCGGCAGCCTCGCCAAAACAGGCATTGTGCGCCTGTAATTTTTCATGCAACGGTGAGTGGCGAATATCTCGTGATGTCGTCATCTGCCGGAATGGATAGTGATTGTCGTATAAAAGGCCAAGCGTCTCGGTAACACGATTTTCTATATAGTGCTGGGTTGACTGAAACGGAAACATGCGGCGAATATCATTACCCCATAAATCCATAGTTGCATGCCCCTTGTCCATCCACTCGGCCAGTGCGCGCCCTAGCCCGCCCGAGGTCTGGATACCGACCGAATTCAGTCCACAGGCAACATAAAAGTTCTTAAGTTCGGGCGATTCACCCATGTGAAACTGGTCGTCGGGAGTAAAACTTTCCGGCCCACAGAAAAACTTGCGCCAACCGACATCCTGCAGAAACGGCAACCGGTACATTGCATCTTCAAGCACCGGCATGAACTGTTCGTCCATATGGCCCTCAAGCTCTTCGAATGCGAAGTCATCCGGCACACCATTTTGTCCCCAGGGAATGGCATTCGGTTCAAATGCACCGACCATGATGCTGCCCGCATCTTCGCGGTAATAAGCGCATTTATCATGGTCTCTCAGTACGGGTAAATCGGACGGAATATTGTCCTGTTTTTCGGTGATCGCATAATAGTGTTCACAGGCATGCAGGGGTACGCTAACACCCGCCATCTTACCGACCTCTCGTCCCCATAAGCCGGCGCAGTTGACAACAAAATCGGCGCGAATCTCACCCTGATCGGTCATCACACCGGTGACCCGGCCATTGGCCTGGTTGATCGCGGTCACCTTGATACCTTCCAGGCATTTCACACCCCGTTGGCGTGCGCCCTTGACAAATGCCGAGGTCATGTCGACCGGGCTCGCGGTGCCATCCTGCGCTACCCAGCTACCGCCGAGCAGATCGTCGGTTTCAACGAACGGATACAGGGCCTTGATTTCGGCCGGAGTAATCATGTCGACCTGGGTCACACCAAACGCGTTATTCATCGAGGCGACGCGTTTGAGTTCTTCGAAGCGGGCGACGCTATGCGCAATCGTAATCGAACCGACCTGTTTGAATCCAGTCGACTGACCTGTTTCCTGTTCGAGTTCGTTCAACACCGCCATCGAGTACTCGCATAGCCTCGCATGCGAATCATTCGCACGCATGGTGCCAACCAGGCCAGCGGCATGCCAGGTAGTACCACAGCTAAACTGCTTGCGTTCGAGTAATACCACATCGGTCCACCCCTGTTTCGCCAGGTGATAGGCAACACTGGAACCGATAACTCCGCCACCAATTATTACAGCACTCGCATGCTCAGGAATTTGAACCGACATAACTTTTAGCCCCTGGTTTAATGTTCAGAAATAATACCGCGATTCTGACGCAGATAATAAATGCTGCAAGTACTTTTCCTACCTGTTGACCAATTCCAGCACTCCTTAACTAATACGTTCAATACCAAACTGTTTTAGCATTACCTTGACTGCATCCAGAGCACCCTGCATCTGTTCAAGATTAAGGCGCCCGATGCATCCCATTCTAAAACTTTCGGCTACCGTCAATTTGCCAGGGTAAATCACATAACCCTGGCCCCGAAGGCCGTCATAAAATGCATCGAAGTTGAATTCAGGATTAGTCGGCATATGAAAAGTGATGATTATTGGCGCCTGCAAGTCGTCGGGCAACAGGGTTTTGAATCCCATAGCACGCATGCCGGAAATCAAAAATTCACCATTTTCCCGGTATCGACCGCCACGCCCGCTAACACCACCCTCGGCTTCAAACTCCTTGAGCGCCTGATCGAAAGCCAGCAGTACATGCGTCGGCGGGGTAAAGCGCCACTGTTTGTTCTTCATCATCGCCTGCCATTGATCATAGAGGTCCAGGCTCAGGGATGGAGAATTGCCTTTGGTATTTTGCATTGCTGATTCGCGAGCTATGCAGAATCCCATGCCTGGCGAACCTTCCAGGCATTTGTTGCTGGAAGCGACCACCGCGTCAAACACGATTTCATTTGCATCCAGCGGCAGTGCTCCAAATGCACTCATGGCGTCGATTAAAAGACCGCGTTGATGCCTGGCGACAGTTTCGGAGATTTCCCGAATCGGGTTGAGTATGCCGGTCGTTGTCTCACAATACACCATGGCCACATGACTGATATCCGGGTTTTTAGCCAGGGTTTCGTCCAGTTCCCGGGTATCGATTGGAACGTCTTCGGGCGATTCCTGGATCAGGTAATCGCGTTGATAGTAATCGCAGATTTTGGCAATGCGATGTCCGTAGGCACCATTGATCAGAATCAATAGTTTCCCATCGGCGGGCACAAAGCAGCCGATCATCGCTTCAACGACGAAGGTGCCGCTGCCCTGTAATGGCACACAGACATGCGTGTCCGCACCATTGACGATGTCCACCAGCCGATCCAGTATGTGCGCATTGATTTCAATAAAGCTGCTATCCCGCGATCCGTAGTCATGCAGCATGGCCTGCTTTACGGTCGCCGAAGTGGTGAGTGGACCGGGCGTCAATAAGTAGGGGTCACCGGTCGGTGAACTGGCGATATTTGTTTCGCTGGCAATGCTGATCATATTAAGTTGTCTCGGTAGCTGGAGTTTAGGTTTGCCATTTATACCGTTATTAACTAGTATCTATCCAATCGATATTACTAATGCTTTAAATAGGCTATGCCAATATCACACGCCCACCTGCGTTCGTTTCATGCGGTAGCGACCCACGGCAGTTTTACACGCGCGGCAGATTTCCTGCATGTTACCCAACCAACCCTGTCGGGCCAGGTCAAGGAACTTGAAGAACGCTATGGTATCAAACTGTTTTTACGTCATGGCCGGCGCATCGAATTAACAGACATTGGCATGTCAGCCTACGCCATTACGCGCCATTTATTTCGTTATGAAGAAGAAGTTGAGCAACTTCTGCTGTCGGCGCGGGCACTTACTACCGGTAAACTGCGGGTTGCAGCCGACTCGCCCTATATTGCTACGCCATTGCTGGCACAATTTCAGCGGCTTTACCCGGGTATTCAAATTTCGATTCAGTACGGCAATTCCGAACAGCTCATGGTCTGGCTTGCCTCCAGGCGTTGTGATGTGGCATTCCTGCCAAATATACCGCAGAGCGACGATCGACTATTTTCTATCCCGCTGGTACCCGATAACCTGGTGGTGTTTGTGAGCCAGGATCACGCCTGGGCCGATCGTCAATCGGTTAGCATGGAGGAATTAACTAACCAGCGAATTATTCTGCGCGAAAAGGGTTCGCGAACCCGCTCCATATTTGAAGAGGCTGTCAGGCAGTCTGGTTTAAAACTCAGTGATGTAATGGAAATCAGCGGGCGTGAAGGTGTGCGCGAAGCAGTCGCGGCCGGATTCGGCGTTGGTATCGTTGCCGAAAACGAGTTGGGAGCCGATTCACGGCTCAGTTCTCTGCGCGTCAGTGACGCCGAGTTAAATCACGCCGAGTATGTTACCTGCCTGAGAGAACACCAGGCCCTGCGAGTCACCGACGCATTCCTTGGAATGATTCAATCGAGTCAGCTAGCACAATAATTGTAAATTTAGATTCTATAGATAGAACCGATATTAAGCATCTATAATATCGATTTAACCTGATGCAAGCACTCAGGGTATAGTGCTGCCCCTGACCATTAACCCTGGATTCGCAGCACTCATGAGTTCTAATAAATCAACCGTCAGCGTCAATGGACGCGATTATCTCTGGCCCGATAAGCCCCTCGTGGTTGTCTGTATCGATGGTTCAGAACCCGCTTATATCGAACAGGCTATTACGGCAGGCGTCATGCCGTGGATGCAAAAGGTAGTCGAGGAGCAGGGAACCGATTTGCGCGCCCATTGCGTGGTGCCGAGTTTTACCAATCCCAATAATATTTCTATCGTCACCGGCGTACCGCCAGTGGTGCACGGTATCTGCGGCAACTTTTACTATGATCGTGAAAATGATCGCGAAGTAATGATGAACGAACCCGAATTACTGCGCACTCCGACTATTTTTAAAGCATTCCAGGATGCCGGTGCAAAAATTGCCGTGGTTACCGCCAAGGATAAGTTACGCCGACTACTGGGTAACGAGCTTAACTTTGGTGCTGACGGTGCTATCTGCTTTTCATCAGAAAAATCTGACCAGGTCAGCCTCGAGGAAAACGGCATCGACAACGTCCTCGATATGGTTGGCATGCAAGTACCCTCAGTCTACAGTGCCGAGCTCTCGGAATTCATATTTGCCGCTGGCGTAAAATTAATGGAAACCGTACGGCCCGATTTGATGTACCTGTCGACCACCGACTATATCCAGCACAAATTCGCACCTGGCAGCGATGGCGCCAACTCATTTTACGCGATGATGGATGGTTACTGGGCGCAGCTGGATGCACTCGGCGCTGTTATCGCACTAACCGCAGATCATGGCATGAACGCCAAGCACAACGAGACCGGTGAGCCTAATATCATTTATCTACAGGATGAAATGGATCGTATCACATCCCCCGGCGCCACACGTGTGATCTTGCCGATCACCGATCCTTACGTCGTGCACCATGGTGCGCTCGGGTCCTACGCAACCGTTTATTTACCCGACGATGCGGATGTCGATAGCCTTAAAACCGAGTTACTGGCAATAGATGGGATCGAACAGGTTTATGGCAATGCAGAGGGTTGCGAACGCTTCGAGCTGGCGAATGACCGCATGGGCGATCTTATCCTCGTATCCAGTCAGGATACGGTCATTGGTACCACGGCTTCCCGACACGATTTATCCGGACTCGAGGTACCACTGCGATCTCACGGTGGTTTAACCGAGCAACAGGTGCCGCTGATTTTCAGCCGGCCCGTTACCGACCTGGAAAATTACAAACAACTTCGAAATTTTGATATCTTTAGTATCGCACTTAACCACGCGATTCATTAACCGATCAGGTGACTCATGCCTTATAGCCAATTAGCAGAAGTACGAACGACAGTAAGACACGAAAAAATGCGCATCGCCGGCGAAAAGGTCGATGGCGATACCGGCAAACTGGTTGAAGTATTCAACCCCTATAATGACGAACTGGTCGGCACGGTACCGCGTGCCAGTCGCGAACAGGTTGCCGCTGCATTCGAAATTGCCGTCAACTACAAGCCGAAACTCACGCGTTACGAGCGTCAGCAAATTCTAACCAAAACGGCTGATATCATCGTTTCTCGAAAACAGGAAATTTCGGATCTGATTACCGCTGAGAGCGGCCTGAGCAAGAAAGACAGCCTTTACGAAGTGGGTCGGGCATTCGATGTGTTTAGTCTCGCGGGCCAGTTGTGCATTAAGGACGATGGTCAAATCTTTTCCTGTGACCTGACCCCGCATGGCAAGCAACGCAAAATTTTCACCCAGCGCGAACCACTGAATGCGATTTCCGCGATCACTCCCTTCAATCATCCACTGAACATGATTTCGCACAAGATCGCCCCATCGGTGGCAACCAACAATTGCATGGT
Organism: Gammaproteobacteria bacterium; assembly: GCA_041821565.1. Taxonomy (GTDB): domain Bacteria; phylum Pseudomonadota; class Gammaproteobacteria. Next base: position 8,574 of record JBGUEB010000023.1, read on the forward strand.
GGCGAAACCAACCGAGCTAACTCCGCTTACCGCACTGCTGCTGGCAGACATTCTGTACGAAGCCGGTCTGCCACCGCAAATGCTTTCCATAGTAACGGGGCTGCCCGAGGACATGGGTGACGAAATGCTGACCAATGACCATATTGATCTGGTTACTTTTACCGGCAGCGTGCCGGTGGGCAAGTACATCGCTGAGACTGCCGGTTACAGAAGAACCGTACTGGAGCTTGGCGGCAACGCACCGCTTATTGTTATGGACGATGCCGATCTCGACAAGGCTGCAGAGCTCGCAGTTGCGGGCGGTACTAAAAACTCAGGGCAACGCTGCACCGCGGTCAAGCGTGTACTTTGTATTGAATCCGTTGCCGACGAGTTTGCTGCCCTGGTAGCCGAGAAAGCGGCGAAACTGAAATACGGTGACCCGATGGATCCTGATACCGACGTTGGTACCGTGATCAATGAAAAATCGGCCATCCTGTTTCAAAACCGGGTCAACGATGCGATAGAAAAAGGTGCAAAATTGCTCTACGGCAATGATCGTCAGGGTGCGGTTTACTCACCAACCGTTCTCGACCATGTACCTTTCGATTGCGAGCTGGTAGTCGAGGAAACTTTTGGCCCACCCATCCCGATTATCCGCGTACGTGATATTGATCATGCGATCGAAGTCGCCAATTCCACCGCCTTCGGACTTTCTTCCGGGGTCTGCACTAACCGTATGGATGACATCATCCGTTTCATCAACGAGCTCGAAACCGGAACCGTGAATGTCTGGGAAGTACCGGGTTACCGCATCGAAATGTCGCCCTTCGGCGGCATCAAGGATTCGGGGCTCGGCTACAAGGAAGGCGTGATCGAAGCGATGAATAGCTATACAAACGTTAAAACTTTTTCCCTGCCCTGGTAGTAAACAGGTAAATCAGAAATGCCGTCAGGGTCTGGCTTATCAGACCCTGATCGCTAGCCTGAAGCGTGACAGGGTAGTTGCTAAAGAATGCGCTATTAAGAATTTACCTATTTGACTCAGATCGGGCAGGTTATATCACTCTGGTGTTGTGATATATTTTAGCAACTCGACTATTTGTGCTGGCGTCCGAGCCCAGCCCATGGCCGCACCATCGACCTCCTTCAAGGGATGAATAATGTCTTCATCGTGAAGGGTAATATAGGGTTTACCAAGCGCGGCGCAGTAGCCAGCGTCGAAGGCCGCATTCCACTGCTTGTATTTGTCGCCAAATCGCACCACCGCAATATCACATTTCTCGATCATTGTCCTGGTCCGTATACTGTTGACCTTCGACGATTTATGATCACGCCAGAAACCACCAGTCTCGTCGCCGAGCACATCGCCGGCAGCATCGCTCGCCTCATGATTAGTGACCGCGGAAACAAACACAACCGGCAGGCCCTGTGATTCAGCACCCTGTTTGACCTGCTCGCGCCAGTCGGTATGTATTTCTCCGGATAAATAGACGGTCCAGTTCATTTCTTCCTCGCTGTTTGGTTGGGCTAGCAGTCCGGGGGACCCTGGCAATTTCGGTAAGCCTGCTAATTCCTGCCACATGCAACCGATGTTGGATGGTACCACTGCAGGATTAATCCACAACCTTTGGCTGGACGGCCGCTTTATTCATAGAATCCGGCAGAGTAGAACTCCCCAGGTCTATTCCCTATACTCACGCCCTGAAGAGGCAGGCAAATACCAGTGACACATCGATGAAACTGAACGAAGAAGAACAGGCCATGCTCAATGGCGATATGGGTGAAGCTCGACGTTGGGCGATGGAACACATGATGCGAGTTGGGCGTTTTTTTGACGCCGAGGATTTTGTCGAGGTAAGCCAGGCCCACATCATGGCTGATACCGAGTCACTGGGCGAGGCCGGGGTAGAGTTTCTCGAGCGTATGGCTGCGCTGCCGGCGGACCAGTGTCGAGTCAGGATACCGATGATCACCGATCCCCGCGGTATCGACTTTTGCCACTACAAACGTCTCGGACAAACCGAGTTAATGGCGAGTCTCGAACAGCGCACCATCGATGCCTTCGAGACGATGGGCATCTTGATGACCAACACCTGTATCAATTACCAGACCATTATGCCACCGATGCGGGGTGAGCATCTCGCTTTCGGCGATACCGGAGTCGTTATTTATTGCAATAGCGTGCTTGGCGCTTATTCGAATTTTGAGGGTGGGCCGTCAGCACTGGCAGCGGGTCTCACAGGTCGTACGCCCCGCTATGGATTACACTTCGATGAAAACCGAAGGGCAACTAAACGCTATCGCGTTACTCACCAACCGGTGACATTATCTGACTGGGGTGCACTGGGCGGTATTGTCGGTGGCCTCGCGGGTTCTTACTGGGAAGTACCGGTGATAGAAGGTATAGATAGTCAGCCTGGTTCGGACGAAATGAAACATATGGGTGCGGCGATGGCGAGTTACGGCTCAATCCCGTTATTCCACTTGATCGGTTTGACACCCGAAGCGCCAACCCTGGAGGCAGTTTGTGACGATCCGGATCTGGAATTCCAACCGATTGGGGAAAAGGATTTTGAAGCCTTTTTCGCGCGCTTTGGCGGTAAAGGAAATAAACTCGACGTGGTGGTTTTTTCCGCACCGCAACTTTCCCTGCTGGAAATGCAAATGCTGGCAGATCTGCTCGATGGGAAACAAATCCATCGGCATACTAGTTTACTTGCGGTTACCAGCCCGGTAGTTGCTGCCGATGCCAGGCGTATGGGAATCTCCGCGCGTATCGAATCTTCCGGGGCACTGGTGCTTGAGGGCATGTGCTTTTACCAGAGTTATGCCCGTGAAATGGGTGAAGCCAACGGCTGGAAACGCCTGATGTCTAACTCTGCAAAACTGGTCAATATTATCGGTGGTTATGGTTACCAGCCAACCTTGTCGAGCATGGAAGATTGTGTCGCTTCGGCGATTGCGGGGGAGATAGTATAATGCAAACCTTCGAATTACATTGTCACGTTGGCGTCGGGCCCGAAGTTTCTGGAGAGGCCCTGGTAACCAGTGATGATTTTTCCGCTCGTTACGATCTTGATCGCATCAAGGGAATTTTTTCTCGCCCCCAGCACAAGCTCGTGGGTGAAAGCTACCTGGATAAAATACTGGTTGTAAATACCGCGAAGGGTGGTGTTGCGTCGGCCTGGATGCTACATGAAATGGTTTCGCGCAATGTCGCGCCAAAGGCAATTTTATTTAACAACGTAAATCCGATTCTCGCCCAGGGTGGTGCATTCGCGGACATGGCACTTTGTGATCGGTTCGAAGAAGGCGATGTCACCCGTTTAATCCAGAGTGGTGATCAGGTCACGGTAATCCCTGCTCAGGGCCTGGTACGCGTGGTGCGTGACTAAATCCATGCAATGCCGTTATCTCGATTGTAGCAATGAGGTTTCGGAGCCGGGTATCCCTCCTGTGAGTCGCATGATCTGGTTGGCCGCTGATATTCGCGAGGGTGTCGAACCAGTATGCCTGGCACCTTGCTTTAGCTGGCGGCACAAACGCCTGTTTGCGCGCGCGAATTCATCTTACGATGGACTGTACCTGGAATGATTAGTTTGAAGCTGATGCCTTGTCTATTAACTCGGGCAGCTTGAGCCGAAGAATCTTGCCGGATGGGCCCTTGGGCAAATCATCGAAGAAATAGATGACCTTGGGACATTTGTATTTACCGACCCCGGTTTCACAAAATTCCATCAACTCCTGTTCACTGCACTGAAAACCGTCGCGCAGTACCACACAGGCAACAACCTCCTGACCATAGTTGTCATCGTCTACTCCGACCGCCGCGGCCTCGAGTATCGCCTCATGTTGGTAAAGTACGTCATCAATTTCCCGCGGTGCGATATTTTCACCGCCGCGAATGATCAGTTCCTTGATCCGCCCAGTGATAAATATATAACCCTCTTCGTCCTTCTTGCCAAGGTCACCGGTCATCAACCAGCCGTCTACGAATGCCGCTTCTGTGGCTTCCGGGTTCTTGTAATAGTGATCGAGCAGGTTACTGCCACGGATACACAGCTCACCAACCGTACCGGGTAGACACGACTGCCCATTGTCATCGACAATCTTGATGTCATTGCCGCAAGGCAGGCCAACCGAGGCAGGTTTGCGCTGGCCTGGTGGAAGCTGGTTAGTCGCCACCGTGCCGGCAGTTTCGGTGAGACCGAGGGTTTCGATCATCGGCACCTTGAATACCTGCTCCCACTGTTCCAGCGTGACGGCAGCCAACGGCGCCGAGGCCGAACGTGCAAAGCGAAACCCGGCCAGACGAGCATCCCTGCCGAAGTCGAAGGGCTCCTCGTCGGCGCGATCGAGCAAATACTTGATAATAGTCGGTACGATGCTGCTCCATGTGCAGCCGTGTTCGGCCACTAGCCGCCAGTAGTCTCTGGCGCTGAAGCGTTTCGGCATGACCACGCTGGATCCGCTGTAAAGCGGTGCCGATACCGTCACCATCGCACCGTTAATGTGATATATCGGTAGTACGCAAAGTGCCCGATCGTCCGCAGTCAGCTTATGCCCCAACATGACATTACGCCCACCGCAGGTCACTGCTCGATGACTGATTACCGCGCCCTTGGGTAAGCCGGTAGAACCCGAGGTATAGAGTAATAAGGCCGTATCTTCGGCGGTTGGCTGCGGCGGCTCATCGATAGATACATCGGTTACAGGCCAGTCTGGTCCGTTCTCCTCGCTGGTTTCAATCACGCTAATCGGCCGGTCTATGTTTGCTATCAGCTGGTCGAGTTTTTGCCGATATGCGGTTGAGACGAACACCACTTCGGAGTCAGAATGATCCAGTACGTGAGTTAACTGCCGGTTACCGGCAACCGCGTTGAGCGGCACGATGACACGATTATTGGCCATCACCCCGAGGAACAGGCGTAAGGTCCAGAAACCATTGTCGAGCAGGAATGCGACCTTCGCGCCGCGTGCCAGGCCCAGGCGGTCGAGTGCCTTACCAACCTCGTCAACAGCCTGTTTGAGCTCGACAAAATTCAGGGTTTGATCTGTATCCGGTGCTATCAGAAAGGTTTTCTGTGGTGATTGTTCGGCATGCCTTTCGATGCAGGCGCACACGGTATCATATTTTGGGTGCACTAATCTTTTCCATAGCGTTCGAAGTAAGCACCGAACAATTCATCTTCAGAGGGTTTATCTTCGTCAACTTCGGTTACCAGGTGGGTAATATTGATGAAATGACGATAGTTCAGGTTTTCGCTAATGCTATTACCACCCCAGGTGCCGCAGCCCATGCTCAGGGTAAAATTGAGCGCATTATTGAAGCTGCCGCCATTACCAAAGGTATGCGCCTGGTTTACCAGCACGCGCACGACATCGAGTTCCTCGGCGAGACGCACGGGTTGGTCGGGATTGTTAGTATGAATGCCGCAGGAATGACCACGACCCTGAACATTCAGAATATCCCGCACCAGTTGTACCGCGTGATCAAAATCCCGCGCCCGGTAAACCGTCAAAACCAGCGATAGTTTTTCATCGGCAAATGGTGAAGCCGGATCGAATTCATCTTCCTCGACGAGAAAAATTCTGGCCGACTTCGATCCCGCGCCAAGACCGATACCAGCGGCAAAAACGTCGGCATCCCTGGCGATCAGGTCTCGATTTAAATTCCCGTCAACCCAGAGCTGGCTTTCGATGAGTTCCTTTTCTTTAGAATTAGTGCGATAAGCACCAACGGCTGCTAGCGCCTTGATCGCCTCCTCGTAAACATTGTCGATAATGATCAGCGAGTTTTCCGAGGAACAGGAGGTCGAATTATCGAAGGTTTTGGAAGCGATTATCTTTCCTGCGGCATCGTCGAGGTCAGCACTGGAATCGATCACGACCGGCACGTTACCTGCGCCGACACCGATCGCCGGGGTACCACTGCTATAGGCTGCACGAACGTTGTTCTGTGATCCGGTGGCAACGATTAGATCGGCTTTTTCCATCAGTAACCGGGTCATGTTACGCGACACCGGTTGTGGCAGAATTTGCACCAGGTCCTGCGCCGCACCGACGCGTGCGAGTGCCTCACGCATCAGTTCAACCGTGGCGTTGGTAGACTTCCAACCGGCAGGCGAGGGCGCGATAACAATGGCATTAGACCCCTTCAGCGCCATCATGGTTTTATTCACCGGCGTCGCCGCGGGATTGGTCGACGGTGTAATCGCCGCAACGACACCGACCGGCTTGCCGTATTTGACCATGCCCTGTGAGGGATTGTTGTCGATGATACCGACGGTTTTGGCGCGCATCAGATCACGCAGAGTGCCAAAGGTTTTACGTTGATTTTTGATCACCTTGTCTTTGACATTGCCAATGCCGGTATCGGCTACCGCCATTTCGGCGAGCCGTTGGGCATTTTCGGGCTTGTATAGTGACCATGCGGTCGCCGTGACAATCTCATCGATTCGCGCCTGGTCGGCGTTGCTAATCTCTGCCATTGCAGCCCGGCCCCGTTCGACCAGACTATCAACTATTGTTACTTCTTCGCTGGTCGCACCCTGAACCATGCCTGGTGGAGTTTTTGCCACGATTGATTCTCTCATGTTTCGCGAGCGGCAAGTGTACATGCTACGCATTTCAATTCAAATCCTGCGCTTACGACCTAATACAATTGATCTTCCCAAATCGCATCAAGCTGATAAGATGCGGCGATTGTTGCCGAGGTCTCCCGCTTGTTTGCTGAATACGAATTCTGGATCATTGCCTGGTGTTTCTTTGCCCTGACTTGCGGAGGTTTTATAAAGGGAGCGCTAGGTGTCGGCACTCCTTTACTGACGGTACCGATGATGGCGCTGGTGTTACCCCCGCAGATGGCGATCGCAATCATGGCTATTCCAGTAGTAGTCGCTAACCTCTGGCAATTTTCTCAGGTCGAGCGCAGTACCGCGGTGGCAGGGCGTTTTTGGCCGGCCTTCACTGGCATACTTATCGGTACCTGGATCGGGGTAAAAATCCTCTCCATTATTGATGAAAAAACACTGATGATCGTGGTTGGAGTCGCAGTGATCGCTTTCGCGATCTTACAGGGATCCAGTTACCGACTTCATCTGTCTGAATCGATGGTGAAGCCAGCGGGTGGCATATTTGGTCTGGCCAGTGGTGTCATTGGCGGCGTGTCCTCGTTCTTCGGACCGATGCTGGTGGTTTATCTGATTTCTATCCGTGACCTGACTAAAAATCAGTTTGTCAGCGCAATCAGCTTTCTCTATATCAGCGCAGTAGTGCCCTGGGCGATAACCCTATACCTGTTTGGCATTCTGGATCAGAAGATGCTGCTGTTTTCTGCTGTTGCAACACTGCCCGTGACTCTCGGATTGGCAGTAGGGCAAAGCCTTCGACGCAGTATCGGCGAAGACAAATTCAAAATGTTAATCATTGGGATTTTGCTGGTATCGGGTACATCAATGCTCTGGCGAGCGTTTCAGTAGCCGTTTTTGAAACCAGATTGTAGTGCTGGATTATATCCCTGGTCCGGCTAGACAGTACTGCTAGGCTGGTATACCATCCAGCGAGTAATAATAAAAAGCAATACCCATTATAAAAAACAATCATCACTGAGGAGATCCCGGATGAAATTAAAAAAGTATTTTGCCAGAACTGGTGTGGCCTTCTTCACCATGGCACTTTCGGCCAATGCCGCGTATGCAGCCTGCGCCACTGACAGCTTACCGTCGTCAATGGACAAGCCTGGTGGTTACCCGGCACGTGCACTGACCATGGTAGTTCCCTACGGTCCCGCTGGTGGTTCGGGCCAGGTTGCCCAGGCGATGGCCCAGGCAGTTAGTGACCTGACTGGTGTATCGATAAACCGTGATCACAAGCCTGGTGGTTCCGGCACCGTCGGCATGACGGCCTACATGGCTTCTCCGGCCGATGGTTATGCCGTCATGGAACACATCGACGATGCCTCGAGTGCTCATGCACTCGATTCAGGCCGGCCGAATCCGGCGAGTGACCTGATTCCACTGGTGACTTCACAAATTACCTTCTCGCAGGTTTATATCCGCGTTGAGGAAGACCGTTTCACCGACTGGGATTCTTTCGTCAAGTGGGTTAAGGCGCAAGATGGTAGAGCGACTATCGCCAATGTGTCCAAAGAAGGTTCGATGGAACGCGTCACGATGAAGTTCATCACCGATGCCACAGGAATGAAGATTCAGCAAATTTCCTTCGATAAGGGTGCTCCTCGCTACGGCGCACTCGCCGGTGGCCAGGTTGATGCGTTGTTTGAGCAGCCAGGCGATGTGCGCAAATTCCTCGATGCGGGTAAATTCAAGCCAATCCTTACCATTCTTAAAGAACGCCCCGCGGCATTTGCCGACGTACCGAGCCTGACCGATGCCGGCCTAAAATTTGATCCGCTGTTTCGTTTTCGCGGTTTCTACGTGCACAAAGATGCACCTGCCGATCGGGTTAAATGGTTGCAGTGGGCTTTCCAGAAGGCTTATTGTCAACCCAGCTATCAAAAGTATAACGATAGCAAGTACATGACCCTGATCGAAAGTTTCCGCGATACTGCTGGTTCACAGGAACTCATTAATACAACCGTTGACCAGTACCGCGAGGTTTACAAGCAGATGGGGCTCGAAATTAAATAGTAGCAAGATGACGAACAATATATTACGACGCCCGGGTAATTTCTCGGGCGTTTTTGTTCCCAGCAACAGGGGTTGACTGAAACATGGGCAATTTAAGAGCAGGGCACCTGGTTGAGGCGGGCCTCTGGCTTGCGCTTTGCCTGGTGTTGTTCATTTACTCCTTTGAATTCAACCAGAATATTGAAATCTACAAGTTTGGTGCCTCTGCCTGGCCACGGGCAATTATTTTACTGATCGCGATCGCCGCAGTCGGTCAGTTGTATCACCACTGGAAGCGCGGGGATGAGTCTACCTCCGAAGTCATCGGCGCAGCGACGGATGACGGTTCAGAAGAAGCCGCCCACGAAGCCCATCACTCCGATTTCAAGTGGTACCTGTCGACCTTTGGCCTGCTGGTCATCCCGTTTGTCTACCTGCACCTGCCTGGCTGGGTTGTGGCACTGGTGTCAGCCGAGGGCATGTCGGTCCACGTCATTAAGATTATCTGTGCTGCGATTCTGATCGGAATTTTCATGTTTTATATGCGCCGCAACATCCTCGGTGCGATGTTAAGCCTGCCACTAATGTTCGCGGTTCTGATGGAAGACATGGGATTCTACTCGCTGGCGCCATTTTTTATCATTGGCGTCATGTTTATGATGGGTGAACGCAAGGCAAAGCCAATGGTTTTGGTCGCAGCGTTAATTTTCGGCCTGCTGCTGCTTCTGTTCGTGAAGATTCTGTACGTTGGTTTACCCGTGGGCAATATTCACCCCTTCTACGATATCGGTAGTTGGGTAGTAACCGTTCTGCAATAGCGAGTTGAGGAGAAATCTGGGTGGATGCATTTGACAATTTCCTGACTGGCACGGTCACCCTGTTCAGCGATCCGATGGGCATCCTGATTTTCTTTGGCGGCGTTGTTGGTGGTATGCTGTTTGGTGCTATTCCGGGCGTCAGTATGCTCACACTCGCTGCGATCCTGTTGCCTTTTACCGCCCATCTTTCTCCCGAGCACGGCATCATGTTGTTTTCGGTGATTTACTGTACTGGCGTTTACGGTGGTGCGATCACTGCCATTTTGTTCAACATTCCGGGTGCCCCGGAAAATGCTCCGACGGCCTTTGATGGGTATCCGATGACGCAAAAAGGCCAGGCTGGCAAGGCAATCGGTGCTGCAGTCATGTGTTCGGCTCTGGGCGGCACCGTGTCCTGCATCATCATGATGCTGGCAACCGCGCCAATCGCCGATTGGGCGATTTCAGCCTTTGGTCCACCGGAGATTTTTGCGCTGGTGTTTTTTGGTCTCGCGGTGGCTTCTTCGGTGGGTGCTAAGACATTCTGGAAGGGCTGGTTATCGATCCTCGCCGGGCTGTTAATCGCGGTAGTCGGGCTTGATCCCGTGGGCGGCATCGCGCGTTACGATTTTGATATGCCTTATTTGCTCGCCGGCATTCACTTTATCCCGGTGATTTTGGGATTTTTCGCGGTTTCTGAAATTTTCGTGCAGGCAGAAAAGAAAGCCAGAGGTGCGTATGTAGCACCCAAAGTAGGCGTCGACTTCCCAACCCTGGCCGAGCTCATTGCGCATAAGTGGGCAGTGGTTCGTTCGATCGTGATCGGTTTCTTTTGCGGCATATTACCCGGCATTGGGGCAACCCTGGCAGCATTCATGGGATATAACGAGGCGGTACGCTGGTCGAAAACCCCAGAAGAGTTTGGCAAGGGTAAACTCGAAGGCGTTATCTCTTCCGAAACGGCCAACAATGCTGCCACGGGTGCAGCAATGATTCCACTGCTGGCACTCGGTTTACCCGGTGGTGCCCTGACCGCGATGATGGTTGGTGTGTTTCAAATGCATGACATGGAACCTGGACCCCTGGTGTTTATGAATAGTGAAGACCTGGTTTGGGTAGTATTCTCGGCAATGTTTTTCGCAAATATATCGATTTTGTTTATTGGCTATCTCGAAACCAAGACCATCATCAACTTGTTGCGTATTCCGTTTCAATATCTCGCTCCAATGATCTTGTTGCTTGCCACGGTGGGTGCCTATGCAGTGCGTGGACTAACAGTCGATATCATCGCCATGTTTCTCGCCGGCGTAGTCGGTTTCTTCCTGCGACGATCGGGGTATTCGGTGGCGGGTATTGTGCTAGGCCTCATTCTCGGCAAGATCGGTGAACAGACATTCGCCCAGGGGATGCAGATGCTGCATTTCGAATGGTCGGGATTTTTCGACCGTCCAATCGCGTTGGGGCTATTGATTGCAGGATTTCTGACGCTACTTGGAAGTATTTACGGCGCTTTTTTCAAGAAGAAACCGGTCCGGTCTGCAGCCTGATGACTTGGTCAAAACAGGTCGGCTCACTAACCGATCCAGCTCACCATTACCGATAAGCTGACACTACCCGCCAGAACACCCGCCAGCAGCATGCGGCGAAAAGCAAAATAAGCCGTAAAAGCTATGGCCAGGGCGGCACAACGAATCAGCAGGGGAACATTGGCCAGCTCACTTTGCGGCATCATAATCATGCGAAATATCAGTCCTGCCACCATCGCGTAGGAAACACAGGTAACCCATTCAAATACTGCCCCGTCCGGATCGATTTGCTTTACCACTACTACGCCCAGGAAGCGCCAAAAGAAAGTCGCCACAAAACATCCAAGCACAATCAACCACAGGGTTTCGTTACTCATGATAGTAGTCGCCTGATCGCGGGCGTTTTACCCAGAAAAAATCCCAGGCTCCCAGCCACCAGGCCTGTGATCAACAAGTCGAACGAGGGGAGATAGAAATGTGCCAGTGGTACGACTATACAGCCAAGCAGCAGGGATGCTCTTTCAGTAGCCCTGGGGACTGCTGACAATACCAGGGCAAAGAACAGAGGACTGATGAATATCAACCCCAACACCAGTGGGTCAGGCAAAACTGCCGAAGCATAATATCCAAGCAAGGTACCAATGACTGCAGCGCAAAGAATAGTGCTGGCAAATGCGACAAAATATAGTTTACGATCCGAGGGCTCAATTTCCGGGAAATTACGCAGGCAGACTGCCCAGGAGTTAATCGAGAGTAACTGGGCATATAAAACCAACCCTGGAAAACTCGTTTTCTCCCGGGCCATTGAGGGGATAAACGAAACCACCATAGGGAAAAATCGTGCGTTGGCGAGTGAGCAGGCGAAAATTATAGTAACCAAATCCTGTCCAGTCAGGGTCAACTCTACCATCGCGAGCTGGCCCGGTAATCCCCAGATCAGTACGGTTGCCAACGCTGACATCTCCGCGGAATAGCCAGCACTTCGCGCCAAAGTACCAAACCCCATCATGGTTGTTAACAGAATAAATGCCGGAAGCGAGAGTGAATCTAAACCCGCCTTTAGAATGACGCAACCTTTGCGGCTGGCTTGCATCGTCAAAAAACTATGCCTGTTAGTTTATACATATGTCGATTTCGAAATTATAATCGCTGCAATTATCTTTCTGTGTGATAAAACCGGGTTAATATTACAAAGGCCAGAAATACAATATTGCAGGGACAGAGATAGTCACCACAAGAATTTCCAGTGGTAAACCCATACGCCAGTAGTCACCGAATTGATAACCACCCGGACCCATGATAATGGTGTTGTTCTTGTGTCCAATCGGGGTCAGAAAGGCACAGGAGGCGGCCACCGCAACGCCCATTAGAAACGGATCCGGGGCTACCCCAATAGCATTCGCGATATCGAGCCCTATCGGCGCGGCGATTAATGCGGTCGCCACATTATTGAGAAAATCAGACAGGGTCATAGTGACTATAATCAGCACGGTTAAGATCGCCCAGTGCGGCCAGCCAGCGGTTTGCGCGACGATAAATTCCGCAATCAACTGGGTACCGCCCGAGTTTTCCAGCGCTATTCCGAGGGGTATCAACGAGGCCAGCAGCACGATCACCTTCCATTCCACCGCCTCGTAAACTTCCCTTCCAGGTACCATTCCTAACGCTACATAGACGATTACGCAGACTGCCAGCGCTATTGGCAGGTAAACCAGACCGGCAACAGATAATGCGATCGCAGCCAGAAATATTCCTATCGCAAGCCAGGCTTTCTTACGCTGTATGACCGCATGCTGCCGGTCAGCCAGCGGTAACACACCGAGCCAGTTGGTGACTTCGGTGAGGCGCTCTTCGGGGCCGAGCAGCAACAACACATCACCTGGATTAATCGTAAGCTTCCGTACCCGATCACGAAAACGCTTTCCCTGCCTGGAAACGCCAAGCAGCGTGACCCCATGACGTTTCAGCAGGCGTAAATCATAGCTACATCGTCCAGCAATTCTGGACCCTTCGGGCACTATCGCCTCGGTTAAAGATAGCGATGGACTGGTAATACCCGATTCATGTTTATCCTTGCCGGCAAAATCAAGCTGCGCACCGCCAAGAAAGGCTTCGATAGATTTAGGATCGCCTTCGAGAACAACATGATCACCTTTGCGGATTTCTTCATGTTGGGCAAATCCCGGTAATCGCTTACCCCGGCGTACCAGCCCAAGCACCCTGATGTCATGCTCCATCGCCAGGGGATATAGCCCGGTTACCATTTGCCCGATAGCGGTGGAATCCTCGGGTACCTGCGCTTCTGCGACAAACAGTTCGGTATCTTCACCGCTGTGAATAGGTGAAGCGCGTTCTCGACTGGGGATTAATCGCCAACCCACCAGGGCCACGAAAAGAATACCGGCTATGGACACGATCAGTCCCACCGGGGCAAAATCGAACATAGCAAAACTCTCACCCAGCGCACGTTCGCGATACTGGGCAATAACAATATTGGGCGGTGTGCCTATGAGGGTAATCATGCCGCCAAGAATCGTTGCAAAAGACAGCGGCATAAGGCTGAGTGCAGCGGCTCGTTTTGCCTTTTCGGC
>JBGUEB010000024.1:0-21821 GCA_041821565.1 Gammaproteobacteria bacterium
CATGTTGCATGAAGGGAACGAAGATCAGGGGAAATATGGCAAACAAGGTTGGTCGATCGCCCGCCGATGCATAGCAATAGCTATGGATCAAGGGGGATCCATCAAGATCGCCTACAGGGATGTAGCGGTCCGGCGTCCCGGTGGTAGAGCAACGCAGGGAGCAGTTGCCGAGAGCAGCCAGATTTTTCCTGGATTCGTTCAGGCACAAACTGTAATTATCAATTATGTTAACGCTCTGGGATAATCTTTTGAAATATGGGGATATTCATCTAACTGGGTGCCGCCTTCGTGCAATATGCGGGCTGGTGGTGTTCAGTCACTCAGCACTAATGGTATTTCGTCGCTCAGTAGTTGTCGGGTTTATTGTTGTCGGCCTCTCAGCCTGTACTTTTGGGGTGCCTATTGGCGACAGCGGCAGCAGTACTGAGGTTTCCAGCATCCCGCATACTAAGAAGTCGAAGAGCGGTAACCCGTCGTCCTATGTGGTTGCGGGTAAACGCTATCATGTGCTTGATAGTGCCGACGGTTTCAAGCAACGGGGTATCGCTTCCTGGTATGGCAAAAAATTCCACGGTAGAAAAACTTCAAGTGGTGAAGTGTATAATATGTATGCCATGACAGCGGCTCACAAGACCTTGCCCATACCTGTCTATGTTCGAGTCAAAAATCTATCCAATGGGCGTTCCATAATAGTAAAGGTCAACGATCGTGGCCCATTCGTCGAGGGCCGAATTATAGATTTATCCTATACCGCGGCGCAAAAACTCGATATTACCGGCGCGGGTACGGCGAGGGTAGAAATAGCCACGCTTAGACCGGGCTTGATCAATTGGGATTCTGTTGTTCGCCCTGTACCACTGCCTGATGAGAATGTCGAGGGGGTCCCGTTATTTGTTCAGGTCGGGTCTTTTGGCCTGGAGTTTAACGCAATGAACCTGGTTCGCGAGTTACAGGATGCCAACGAGCAGGCAGTTTTAATTTCCGAGTTAGAAACCAGCAGTGGCCTGTTTTTCCGGGTCAGGCTGGGACCACTTTATGATATTGACGAGGCTAATGCGATAATCCGTCGCCTCAAAGGCAAGGGCTATGTCACCGCGCGTATCGTCGTAAAGGACTGAAGCAGTACCATATTTCTCACCAGCCTTGCACTTGATGGCTCCACGATGAATGCCGATGAGAAATGCGGGTTAGTCCTTGTTACGACATGGGCTGACCGCTACAATCGCCCCTCATTTAATCAATCTAAACACTGTATTCAAATGAAGATTACCAATTCTATCTTTTTAGTCCTTTTTGCCCTTGTTTGTACATCTGTAGGGGCTGCTCCAAAACCAATACCTGAACCACCTGCGCTGAAGGCGGATAGTTATTTTCTGATGGATTTTGACAGCGGGCTGGTGCTCGCCGAGAAGAATTCAGACAAGCGCGTTGAGCCCGCCAGTATCACCAAATTGATGACTGCCTACCTGGTCGACAAGGCGATTTCTGATGGTGATATAGCAGCAGATGAGCTTGTAACCATAAGCGAAAAAGCATGGAGAATGAAGGGTTCAAAAATGTTTGTTGAAGTAGGCAAGCAGATAAAGGTAGAAGAATTACTCAAAGGCTTAATCATTCAATCCGGTAACGATGCCAGTGTCGCACTTGCTGAGCACGTCGCCGGGTCAGAATCTGCCTTTGCGGGTTACATGAATCATCAGGCCGAGTTGCTGGGTATGACTAATACCAGTTTCAAAAACGCAACCGGATGGCCTACGGAGGGGCACTATAGTAGCGCGCGGGATATCGCAATTTTGACGCAGGCTGTAATTCAGGAATTCCCCGAGACTTATCGAATTTATAAGGAAAAAGAATATACCTATAACGAAATTCGTCAGTATAACCGCAACCGCCTGTTATGGAGTGATGACACGGTAGATGGAGTTAAAACGGGGCACACCGATGCGGCTGGATATTGCCTGGTGGCATCTGCACTGCGGGGCGATATGCGTTTGATCTCGGTAATACTTGGAGCCGATTCTGACAAGGCACGAACTCAGAATAGCCTGTCTCTGTTGAACTATGGGTATCGTTTTTTCGAAACACATCGCCTTTATCGGGCCAACGAAATACTGAAAACTACGCGTGTCTGGTATGGTGATCGAGAGCAGCTTGCAATGGGTGTTGCCAGGGATATTTATATTACTATACCGCGTGGGCGCTACAAGGAACTGCAGGCATCAATGGAAATAGAAAGCGAAGTTTCAGCACCGGTTACTTTTGGTCAGGAACTTGGGACGGTTACAGTCAAACTGGATGACGAAGTTATTGTCAGTGAAGGCATTGTCGCGACGCACGATGTGAACGATGGTGGCCTAATGGTCAAGGCGCTTGACAGTATAAAATTAATGTTTAAATAGGATGTCTGAAATACTTTATCTGAATGGCGATTATATCGCTTCCACCGAGGCCAAAATATCGGTGTTTGATCGTGGTTTCATGTTTGGCGATGGGGTATACGAGGTCATACCTGTATATTCTGGAAAATTGCTGCGCGGCAAGGCTCACCTGGCGCGATTGCAAGATAGCCTGGATGCGATCGATATCCCTAATCCGCTATCGCTATCTGCCTGGCTGGAAATATTCTCCACATTAATTGCACACAATTACGCGGATGCCGATAGTGTTATCTACCTGCAGATTACGCGCGGCACCATGTCGAAACGAGATCATACCTGGTCACCTGATATGCAGCCAAATGTGCTCGTAACCTGCAGCGAACAGTTCTATGCAAGCCAGGACACCGCAACGGCGGGCGCGAAAGCGGTGACCTTGCCGGATACGCGTTGGAGTGATTGTCACATCAAGACAATTAACCTGTTACCGAATGCCCTGCTGCTACAAAAGGCCAGGGATCAGGGTGCGGACGAGGCGATTTTAATTCGCGAGAATCAGGCGGTCGAGGGTTCACAAAGCAATCTGTTTATTGTTACGGATGATATTGTGTTGACCCCTCCGAAGAGCCGGCACATGCTGGGTGGCATTACCCGCGAGATAATTATCGAGCTATGCAAGCAAAATAAAATTATTTGCCGTGAAAAAGAAATTAGTGAAGACGAGCTACATCGTGCGGATGAAATTTGGTTGAGTTCGTCAACCCGGGAAATTTTGCCGGTGCTAATCTTGAATCAACATGCTGTGGGCAAAGGTCGCCCTGGGGTTGTCTGGCAACAGATCATACAGCTTTACCAGGATTATAAACTCAGGGTGATGCGAGCCCCTGATGGCCGATAAACAAATTAAACCAGCTAGCGCTCTGGAACTGATAGACTATCCGAGTCCATTTCCCCTTAAAGTATTTGGCAATCAATCGGTCGAATTTGAAGATATAGTGCTGGCATTGATTAAGGCGCGCTGTCCACAGGCAGAATATTTCGAGGTCAGCAGGCGAGCCAGTAAAGCGGGTAAATACATCGCCCTAACTATTACATTTACCGTTCAAAACCAAAAGCAGCTAGAGAATATTTACCAGGACTTATATGAATGCGAGCACGTGGTAATGTCGCTATAGCTACAATGAATCAATCCGGTCCAATTGCAGTTAAATATCTGGGTATGACAGACTACCAGCGGGCCTGGCAGGACATGAAAAATTTTACCGGGGCCCGTGATTCAACAACTGCGGATGAATTGTGGATAACCGAACATGCTCCGGTATTCACCCAGGGTCAAAATGGCAAGCCCGAACATTTGCTCGACACCGGGGATATTCCGGTGATTCAGATCGATCGCGGAGGCCAGGTCACCTATCATGGTCCCGGACAGCTAGTGCTGTACTGCCTGCTCAATTTAAATCGGCTGGGGCTGGGTGTTCGCAGCCTGGTGACTCAAATCGAGGTATCAATTATAGAATTTCTTGCCGGTTACGGGATCGAAGCAGTAGCGCACAAGAATGCGCCGGGTGTTTATGTTGATGCGGCCAAAATAGCGGCGCTTGGATTGCGCATACGAAAGGGATGTTGTTATCATGGCTTAAGCCTTAATATCGATATGGATCTGGGGCCTTTCTCCAGTATCAATCCCTGCGGGCTGGAGGGCCAGGCTGTAACCCAGATGGCGGATTTTGATATAGCAATCGATATCGAACAGGCAGGCAGAGAACTCGCCGATTTACTCATTGGGAACACTAGCCATGGATAAAAAGAATCAGGTCGTACAGGGCGAAAAGCTCAAGGGTGCCGACAAGGTAGCCCGAATACCGATTAAAGTTGTACCGTCGAAATCTGTGCAACGCAAACCTTCATGGATTAGAGCCAAAGCACCGACCGGTGATCGAGTTCGGCAGTTGAAATCAACTTTACGCGAAAATAATCTTTACACCGTTTGTGAAGAGGCGTCTTGCCCAAACCTGGGTGAATGTTTTTCCATGGGCACGGCGACATTTATGATTATGGGTGATATCTGTACCCGCCGCTGCCCGTTTTGTGATGTAGGCCATGGGCGCCCCAATCCACTGGATACAAAGGAGCCGCAGAATCTGGCGAAGACAATACAGGGTATGGGCTTGCGCTACGTGGTAATCACCTCGGTTGACCGTGACGACCTGCGCGATGGTGGCGCGCAACATTTTGTCGATTGCATCGAAGCGACCCGCCGCCTGAGTCCAGACATTCAGATCGAAATTCTAATTCCGGATTTCCGTGGCCGCATGGATGTCGCCCTGAAAATTCTGACCCAGTCCCTGCCCGATGTTTTAAATCATAACCTCGAATCCGTGCCATCGCTGTATAAAAAGGTTCGTCCCGGTTCAGACTATCAATGGTCGTTAGATTTACTCAAAAAATTTAAACAAATCCACCCGGATGTGCCTACCAAGTCAGGCTTGATGCTGGGGCTGGGGGAAGAGATTTCCGAGGTAAAACAGGTATTACGCGATATGCGCGACCACGATATCAATATGTTAACGCTTGGCCAGTATTTGCAACCGAGCCTGGATCACCTGGCGGTAGAGCGTTTTGTCACGCCGGATGAATTCGATCAACTCGGCCAATACGCCTACTCGCTCGGTTTTGACCAGGTGGCGAGTGGTCCCATGGTGCGTTCTTCCTATCATGCCGATCTTCAGGCCGAATCGGTTCTGAGCAACTGAAATTTTCAAGTCACCATAAATCAATATCACGTTAGGCGTTAAATTACCGATGGAATTTACCTTCCTTTTTCTAGCGCAGTTTTTTAGAGGACTTGTTTTCGTGGGCCCGCTTTTGATTTCGCTGGTGTTTTTTATCACTTTACTTGGACACATCGTTGGGCGTCTTGAGTCCTGGGATAAACTCGATGCTATATACTGGGCGTTTATTACCGCAACAACGGTAGGTTACGGTGATATTCGGCCGATGGGTCGTTTATCGAAAGGCCTGTCAGTATTTATTGCCCTGGTTGGTATGGTTTTTACCGGTATCATGGTGGCGCTCGCCGTCAATGCCGTAACCGATTCCTACCATGTTCTAAAACTGGATACTTAAAGGCGGCGGTTAGATCCCCGGGCTAGTTAGTTAAGAGCCAATGGACAGGCGCCCAATCCCCTGGGTTTTGTTTAATACTGTCTAATCATAAATTGTCGCGATCGGCTGTCGCTTATGCCCGGTATGATGATAGATGGCAATGATTCGGTTCGCCGCCTCGGGAGCAATTAATTTTCCTTCCAGAAAATCATCAATTTGATCATAACTGAGGCCCAGGGCCTCTTCGTCAGGCAGTGATGGGTTCAGACTTTCGAGGTCTGCAGTTGGGGCCTTGTCGATGAGCTGAGCCGGGGCCCCGAGATGGGCAGCGAGGGCCCGGACCTGGCGTTTGTTCAGTCCGAACAGGGGCGCGAGATCGCAGCCACCATCGCCATACTTGGTATAAAAGCCGGTTATATTTTCAGCCGAGTGGTCGGTACCAAGCACCATGCCATTGAGCAATTCGGCGATTTCATATTGAGCGACCATCCGCATCCGCGCCTTCACATTTCCTTTGGCAAAATCAACTTTTGATTCGTCCTTATTGAGCAGGCCGCTTTGCGCTAAAGCCTCGACCGTGGTTTGATGGATCGCATCGCTACCGGTCTGTACGTTAACGCAGACACGCGCGCTGGGCTGGATAAAATCCAGCGCTAATTGTGCATCCACTTCGTCCGCCTGTTGCTGGTAGGGTAAACGAACGGCGATAAACCGATATTGATCGGTTTGTTGATTTAACTCATCGACTGCAAGCTGTGCAAGCCGACCGCAGGTAGTCGAATCGATACCGCCGCTAATACCCAGGACCAGATGCGTGAGATGCGCATTCAGCAGAATTTTCTTGATGAATGCAATACGCCGCTGGATCTCAAATTCTACGTCGATTTCGGGCAATACTTGCATGTCCGCAATAATGGATTTCTGATTCATGCTGAACCGTGGTCAGGGGAGTTGATTTAAAGGCTATTCTGGCAGAATTTGTATTTTGAGGCGAGAGGGGCTTAAAACGGTATCGGGTAGCGCTGGTATACCTGCTGTATATCTTCCAGCACTTCATTATTGAGCTTGATCTCAGTAGCGCCAATATCGGTTGTCAATTGTTCCATCGTCGTCGCGCCGATTATGGTGGAACAAACAAAAGGCCGCTGATTGCAAAACGCGATCGCCATTTGTGATGGATCCAGATCATGTTTACGCGCAACTTCAATATAGGCATCCACAGCCAGAGCCGAGTTTTCGCTAATTCTACCGTACAAGTCCGGGTTAATGGTCATGCGAGAACCGGCAGGTATTCTGCCATCTTGATATTTGCCGCTGAGCATGCCGCAGGCGAGCGGTGAAAAGGGGAGCAAGACAACTTTTTCGTTATGCGATAACTCGGCCAGGTCGAGGTCGTGACTCCGATACATCAGGCTGTATTCGTTTTGAATCGAAACCACCCGGGATAAATTGTTAGCCTCGGCAATTTGCAAAAATTGCGAGGTTCCCCAGCAGCTTTCATTGGACAGGCCTATTTGCCTTATTTTTCCAGACTCTATCAGTTTACCCAGTGCTTGAAGTGTTTCCAGAATGTGACTAAGCGTTTCCTCGCGATTCTGCTTGCCAGGGTCAAAGGTCCAGCCCTGTCGGAAATGGTAAGAACCCCGGTTGGGCCAGTGTAACTGGTATAAATCAATCCTGTCGGTTTGTAATCTCTTCAAACTACCCTCGATACTAATACCGATTTTTTTTGGTGATATGGGAATGCCGTCCTGTACCCATTTAAGGCCTTCGCCAGTGACCTTGGTAGCGAGGACTACACGATCGCGTTTAGCCGAAGACTTGAACCAGCTACCAATAATTTCCTCGGTGCGCCCCTGGGTTTCTGCCGATATCGGATTAGCCGGATACATTTCAGCCGTATCAATAAAGTTCACACCGTGGTCGAACGCATAGTCCATTTGTCGATGACCTTCCGCCTCACTGTTTTGAGTTCCCCAGGTCATCGAACCCAGGCAAATTTCACTGACTTCAATATCGCTGTTACCGAGAGTTTTATATTTCATATGGTTAAATTCTGCTATTCGTCGGCCAGGGTGGACAATTCTTTCGCTGCCTTGCGCAGGTGAGGAATGTATTGCTGGGCATCTTCCAGTGTCAGCCTGAATACCGGTGCCTGAAATGCCAGAGAGCTGTAAAATCGTCCCTGGCTATCGGTAATGGGCACGGCCAGTGCAATGATACCGTCAAAAAGTTCTTCGTTGTCGATGGACAGTTGATTTTCGCGTATTGAAGTGATCTCTTTTATTAACCTGGCCTTGTCGGTAATGGTGTTTTTTGTCATCGCGGTCAAATCTAGTTTGTTCACTATAGATTCCAGTTTGCCCTTCGGCAAGGTGCTAAGATAAAGCTTCCCGCTTCCCGTGCAATGCAAAGGCACACTAGAACCGATCGGTACTTGCAGGCGCAGTACCCATTGAGTTTCAACGCGGTCTGAATAGGTCATTTGCATGCCATCCGGATAAGCAATATTACAGGTTTCGCCTATTTCTTCGGATAGTGATTTCAGAATCGCATGACGCAGTGCGCGAAATCGAGAATGCGTCAGCACACCGACAGCCATATCGTACAGTCTGTTACCTGGCATGTAGCTTTTGCCATTCAGTTTTTTCAGTAAGTACCCCTGGGATTCGAGCGCAGCACACAGTCGATGCGCGGTCGCCTTTGGCAAGTTGAGAGTCTCGTTGATTTCCGTTGCACTAATTGGCTTATCAGCCCTGGCGACGGTATCCAGTATATCGAGCACGCGATTAATGGAAGACCCTCGTTCACGCTTCATATTCTAGCTCCGGTCGACCATTGGAGTAGTCCCGGGTTGTGGGGGTAACAATTGTTTTTGCATTTCGAAATCCAGTCGACCTTATCGTTAAATTTTATATGAAAATGAGACTTAAAGTTTCGTTTTAAACCCTAATGTTATATTTTGTCGATCGTTTTGTCGAATTTTGGACCGATTGTCAATTTTAACTGGAGCGTTGCAATATTAAATGAAAACTGACAAAATGAGACTACCAGTTTCATTTTATCGAATAAAGGGTAGCAGGAATAATAATATTTAGGGACTATTGACTGGCTTACTCATATAGCATTCCCAGCAGGCAGCAGTTACGGGATCATCAAAATAGTCGTTCTACGACGCTAATAACCATAAGCAGGAGAGAGACAATGTTAAAACGTATTAACCTAGTAGGCACAGCCTTGGTGGTGCTTGGACTTGTATTTAGTGGCGTGGCAAGCGCCGGCAAGATCACCATCAAGTAGGTTTTGTCGATTTCCGACATTGAACAGGGGTCGGACCGCCGGCCCAACAAGCTCCGGGGCGCTGCCTTCAGCCTCGCGACGCATACAAATGGCGAAGGCTTTCTTAATTAGAGGAGTAGATATGAACAAACTAACCAAAATTGCTGCCAGTGCAGCAGCCTTGACCCTCATGGCATCGTCTGCCATGGCGGCAGACAAGGTCTTGCGTATCCAGTCGGTGCTACCCAGCTCAGCTGACGAAGTCGTTATGTTGAAGGAGTTCGGCAAAGACGTCGCAGCTCTGACTAATGGGTCGCTCACCATCGAAGTTCTGCCAGCAGGTGCTGTTGTTGGACCCCGAGACATCATGGATGCCGTCGACGCCGGACTCGTTGAAGGTGGCTTTGCCTGGACACACTATTGGGGTGGCAAGCACGTTGCGGCTAACCTGTTCGGCGCACCTATTGCGGGTGCCGGTGTAGGACTCGATAACATCGCGTTCCTGAGCTGGTTCCAGTACGGTGGTGGCAAGGAGCTGTATGACCGCTTGTGGGATGAAATGGGCGTGAACGTCAAAGGATTCATGCTGCAGCCTGTGGGCCCTGAGGCACTCGGTTGGTTCCCTAAGCCTATCAAGTCGATGGATGACTTCCGTAAATTGCGCTTTCGTGCACCTCCGGGCATGGTTGGTGCCGCATACGCTGCAATCGGTGTTCCAGCGGTTGCTATGGGCGGCGGCGACATCCTGCCAGCGCTTGAGAAAGGCACGATCGACGCAGCCGAGTGGTGCTGCCCCAAGCCAGACTCCGTCTTTGGTTTCCAGAAAGTGCTAAAGCACTACTACCTCCAGGGTCTGCACCAGGTTGTCGTGAACGCGGACATGTATGTGAATGGCGATTTCTACAACTCGCTGAGCGCGCTTGAGCAAAAAGCACTGGAAGTTGCGGCAAACGCGTCTCTGTCAAAATCCATGTCCTACCGAATCTATGAGAACGGTAAGGCGCTGAAAGATCTGACCGATAATCAAGGTGTTATCCTGGAAGATACTCCAGCGGATTACTTCACAGAGTACATGGCGGCCGCTAAAAAGTTGCTCGAAGCCGCTGCGGCAGAAGACAAGTTCTTCGCAGAAGTGTGGCAGTCGCAAAAAGACTTCGCTGACATCGTGGTACCATTCTGGGCGGGTGCACAGACTTCAAACGCAAGTTTGGGTCGCGCACATGCAGATACACTGAAGTAATAAAAACTTGAAGTAAATCAAAGACTTCGTTGCGAGGCCCGTCAAGGCCTCGCTTCGAAGTTTCTGTAAGGGGCTTGGCCCTATCTAAATAATAAGAGCCCAAAAGGGACACAAACATAATAGGGGAGAATGGGCATGGCTGAAGAAGAGGTAAATCCGGAAGATCTCGAGATTGCGGACGAACTGATTGCGGAGCGTCGTGCCGAGTCTCCTGGGGAAACGCCAGAGGATATGACACCCTGGCAACGCCCGATAACCGCAGCGATTGACATAATCAATTACCGGGCGGGCCAAATTATTGCCCTGCTCATGGTGCCGCTCATTGTTGTAGTGGTGCTAGAAGTCCTTTCACGAAACTCGTTTGGGATCTTGCAAAATGCCGGTTTCGAAGATCTCGCCCGAACCCTGGGACTTGGCCCCACGCTCTGGGTGTATGACACCAGTCGTATGATAGCCGGGGTGATGTTTATGGCGGCCGCGGGCTATGGCCTGATGCGCGGGGTTCATATTCGCGCCGACTTCCTCTACCGAGCCTGGTCGGCAAAGACACAAGCGACAGTGGATGCAACACTGTACCTCTTGTTCTTTATGCCTTCGATGATCATCTTCACCATCGTAGCCTCAGAGTTTTGGTGGCTTGCCTTTTCAAGGGGCGAAACCATGCAGGTCGACAGTGCCTGGGGACCACTTTTGTGGCCCGCGCGCCTGGCGATGCCAGTCGGTGCCTTCCTCTTGATGCTGCAAGGCCTGCCTGAGATTTTCCGCGCATTTCACAAGATGGGTAAAGCGCGAGAGCGTTGGTTCGTACGGGCCTTGCCTGTCTATTTGATCGCACTGACCTGGCTCTTTCTGGCTATATTCCAACCGGACATAGTCCCCGGTGGCGAATGGTTTTCTGACTTCATGTCCGCCCGACCGAACATGGACAAGGCTACCATCGGATTGATCATGCTGGCAGCCATGCTCTTCGTGATCTTTATCGGTTTTCCAATTGCGTTCACGTTGATCTTCCTTGCCTTTGTCTTCGGTATTTGGGGCGCCAACTTCAAGCTGACCACGCTGTTGATGACGCTGAACACCAACTCCACCATGTTGAACGATCAGCTCATGGCGGTACCGCTCTTTGTCCTGATGGGGATCGTAATGGAAGCGGCGGGCTTGATGGACCGGCTGTTTGCGTCGATCCAGATGATCATGTCGCGCGTTCGCGGCGCGTTGTTCATCGCCGTACTGATCGTATCCACGATTTTTGCAGCAGCCACTGGCATTGTGGGCGCTTCTGTGACCCTGCTTGGGATCATGGCTGGCGCGACCATGACCAGATCAGGCTATGACGTCAAGCTTGCGGCCGGAACCATCACCGCCGGCGGCACACTGGGCATTCTGATACCGCCCTCGATTATGCTGATCGTCATGGGACCTGTTCTAGAGGTCTCAACCCTTGACCTCTTCCGTGGAGCCTTTATTCCCGGCGCCATGCTGGCTACCCTTTACCTGCTCTACACGCTTGGACGCTGCTGGCTGAATCCGGACCTGGGGCCAATTTTGTCAGAAGAGGATCAACCCCAAACCTCCGCATTTTATGGAGCTGAGGTCGCGCTGATCTGCCTGGGCGTTTTGACCGTTTGCCGAGTCTTTGGCCTTGCCATGGGCGGTGCTTTTGGCGCTGTGATTCCATTTGGCGGCTTGATCGTTTTGGCCATTACCTGTGCCGTCGCCTATGCCGCATACCGTCGTTTGAATGTACTCAGGATCGTTCTTCCGATCACGATTATCTTCCACCTCTATATGATTCTTGCGAATATGGGCGAGGACGGTAGCCTGCCGATCTGGTCGATCACCTTTGCTGCATTCACCGTGCTTCTGGCGTATTTGGGACGGCCGATTTACAGCGCTACGGCTGACGGTAAGTTCTATTTTTCGCCGCTCTGGGACGAGTTCTTTGCCGGGCTCATGCCGCCCACGATCCTGATTTCTTTTGCTTTGGGGTCGATTCTCCTTGGCTTCGCAACACCTGCTGAAGCCGCAGCGATGGGCGCCTTTGGCGCCATCTTGTTATCTCTTGGTTACGGCAAGTTCACCTTTCCCAGTTTCTTTGACAGTCTGGTTAAAGCCCTGGAGATCACGGTTTTGATCATGTTCCTGGTAGCCGCATCGAACTTCTTTGGCGCCGAATTCAGTTTCCTGGGCACGCCAAAGATGATGACTGAACTGCTACTTGGCCTCGACATGTCGCCATACCTCATTTTGCTCGTGATTATGGCATTGATCTTCCTTCTGGGATGGCCACTGGAGTGGGTGCCTATTGTTCTGATCGTTGTGCCAATTTTGCTGCCAACAGTCGAGGCGCTGGACATCCACGGGCTGGATCGCTACGACCTTATGGTCTGGTTTGGCATTCTGGTCGCGGTGAACCTGCAGACAGCGTGGCTATCCCCACCTGTGGCCTTGTCAGCCTACTTCCTGAAGGGTGTCGTGCCGAATTGGGATCTCAAGGACATCTATCTGGGCATGATGCAGTTCATGATGATTCAACTCATCGGTCTCATCCTGCTGTTTAGCTTCCCGCAAATGGTGCTTTGGCTACCAAAAGTAATGTCTGGTGGGTAAATCATGGTGCATCTTCTTTGTTTGTCTTCATTGCCAAATCCTCTCAAAGAATTTTGCCTCCGACAAACCCGGGGCGATTCAGGCTATGCCCTGATTTGAACAGGGGGCCCCATCATTATGAGTATCGAAATATGAGTATCGAAATATGAGTATCGAAATCGTAAAGAAAGCCAGCAAGACGCCCGCCACGGGGGAAGACGATACCGCGCGAATCGTACAACAAATGTTACAGGATATCGAGCAGGGTGGCGAAGCGAAGGCAATTGAATTTGCCAGGCAACTCGACGGCTGGGAAGGCGATGTGGTTATCAGCAAGGAACAAATTGCAGCTGCCGGAGACATGGTTTCAGAACAGGCGAAACAGGATATCCAGTTTTCGCACGCCCGTGTTAAAAGCTTTGCCGAGGCGCAACTGGCAAGCATGACAGAATTTGAAACAGAGTTGTCGCCTGGATTATTCGCCGGGCAACGCTTAATCCCCGTTGAAACTGCCGGTTGTTACGTCCCGGGTGGGCGTTATGCACATATAGCCTCTGCAATTATGAGTATTACTACTGCCAGGGTGGCTGGTGTCAGGCAGGTAATTGCCTGTTCGCCCACGCATAAAGACCGTGGGGTCCATCCGGCGATCCTGTATGCAGCCAACCTCGCGGGGGCAGATACGGTGCTTGCACTCGGTGGTGTGCAAGGTGTTGCAGCGATGGCATTTGGATTGTTTACCGGTCACAAGGCCGACATACTGGTAGGCCCGGGTAATCGATTTGTTGCTGAAGCAAAGCGCATCCTTTACGGCCGTGTAGGCATCGACTTGTTCGCCGGGCCAACGGAGATCCTGGTTATTGCCGATGAAAATGCGGATCCGGAAATTGTCGCCTCTGATCTCGCTGGGCAGGCAGAGCATGGGTTAGATTCGCCAGCATGGCTGGTTTCAACTTCGACAGAACTCGCGCAAAAGGTAATCGATTTGATGCCTAAGTTTATTAATCGAATGGCTGAGCCAAACCGTTCCACCGCGGAGGTTTCCTGGCGAGACTACGGCGAAGTAGTCGTAGTCGATACCAACGAAGAGGCAGTCAAAGTCAGTGATGGTTATGCACCGGAACACCTGGAGGTACAATGCGATGATCTTGACTGGTGGTTAAAGAATCTGAGTAACTATGGTTCACTTTTTCTGGGTGAAGAAACCACGGTGGCATACGGGGACAAGTGTTCGGGAACTAATCATATTTTGCCAACCAAAGGTGCTGCTCGTTATACCGGTGGGTTAAGTGTTAGCAAATTCATCAAGGTGTTAACCTGGCAACGTATGACTGAAGAAGCGAATCGAGATGTGGGCGCAGTTACAGCGCGCATATCCAGGGCAGAGGGCATGGAAGGCCATGCACGTAGTGGAGATGACAGAATTTACAAGTATTTCCCTGGCGAGGAATTCGACCTTGGTATTTAAACTGTAATTGAGTATGAAATCTCTGGAAGACATTTTCGGATTATCGGGTCGGGGGTTTGTTATTACCGGAGCCAGTTCGGGTCTCGGGCGCGCAATGGCGTTATTTCTTGCACATGCTGGCGCGGCTGTTGTACTGGTGGCGCGACGCCAGACTGAACTCGAAGAACTCGCAGCACAAATACAGCAATCGGGCGGCCAGGCTAGTTATGTTGTGGCAGATTTGTGTCAGCGCGAGAACCTCGGTGAGATTGCACAGCAATGCCAGGAGTCGATTGCTGGTAGAGAGGTTGACGGTGTTGTCAATGCGGCTGGCGTGAACCTGCGAGAAAGCGTCGACGATATATCTCTTGAAAGCTGGGATTTCACACTTAACCTAAACCTGTCAGCGCCGTTTTTCTTTACCCGTGAATTTATTCCAGGAATGCGTGAACGAAAATATGGGCGCGTGATCAACATCGCATCTTTACAGTCGACACGTGCCTTCACCAATGGTCTCGCTTATGGTGCGTCAAAAGGCGGTGTTTGCCAGTTGACAAGAGCAATGGCAGAGGCCTGGTCGAAGGACAATATTACCTGTAATGCTATTGCCCCGGGGTTTTTTCCTACTGAATTAACGGCGGCCGTGTTTGATAACTCTAAAACCAGGGAATGGGCCGCGAATGCGACCGCGATAGGTCGTAATGGTGAACTCGATGATTTGTTCGGCATTACCGTATTCTTTGCTTCACAGGCTTCGGCCTATATTACCGGGCAAACCTTGAATATTGACGGCGGGTTTACCGCAAGGTAGAAAATACAAGATATGGAAGCACTGGTATTTACTGCTATCGAAGAGATGACCTTCAGGGACGAGCCGCCACCAGAACCTGGTCCGGACGATGCGTTAATTGCGGTTGAGTCGGTGGGGATTTGTGGCTCGGATATGCATGCCTATCAGGGGCATGATGCAAGGCGCATGCCACCGCTAATTCTCGGTCACGAAGCCGTGGGTACAGTATTGCAAGGTACTAGTCCGGGCCAAAGAGTCGTATTAAATCCCCTCATTACTTGCGGTAAATGTGTCGATTGTCTTTCCGGGCGTCAGAACCTGTGTGCCGACAGGGACCTGATTGGTATGTATCGAGCCGGGGCATTTGCTGAACAGATAGCTATTCCCGAAGCTAATTTAATTCTTGTACCTGAGGGCATGAGTGCAGCGAAAGCAACTTTGACCGAGCCTGGCGCAACTGGCTTGCACGCGGTGTTGTTGGCAGAAAGGGTAATTGCCCGGCCAATAAGTGAGGCGCGAATTCTGGTTATTGGCGGAGGCTCAGTTGGCCTGCTCACTGCTTTAATCCTGCGTGATAAAGGAGCTACACAGATTGATCTGGCGGAAACCAATATGCTAAGACGGCAAACCGTGGAAATGCATTGTGATTGCCGGGTTTTTGACCCGATTCAGGAAGTGCCGGAATCTTCGAGTTATGATCTGGTCTTCGATGCCGTGGGCGCTGGGGTTACACGCCAGACAGGTATTTCATCGGTGCGTTCAGGGGGTATTGTCGTACATATCGGTTTAATGGATAACAAGGGTGAAATGGACGTGCGTGCCATGACACTCAGGGAAATAACCTTTATTGGCACCTATACCTACACTCCGGTTGATCTCCGGGTTACCCTGCAAAAACTATATAGTGGGGCGCTGGGTAGCCTGGAATGGCTGGAACAGAGGCCCATGGCACTAGGTGCCGATGCATTTGACGAATTGAACAAAGGTCTATGTGCGACGCCAAAAATTGTACTGAATACCGGCTCCTAATTTTCTCATAAATCGCTCTGCGGAAGGATTGGCAGGGTTATTATGACCCGTCGCCGTAATTTAAATCGATAATACGCTGAGTGTCGGTGGCCAGTTCTTCCAGGCCAAGATTTTGATAAGCGGCTAACTGAATTTCCAGAGCGGGTTTAATCGCACTGGTCCCGGGGTAGGTTTGTAGTATCGCTTTTGTGCGGTTTGCTGCCGCTATCCAGGCGTCACGGGAGGCATAGTATTGAGCGACTTTCAAATCGGCATTGGCAAGCTTGTCATACAGGTAAATGAGGCGTTTCTGTGAATCTGCGGCGTACTTGCTATGAGGGAATCTTCTTAACAGAATCTGAAAATTATTCGATGCAGCAAGTAATATGGATTTGTCGTAATCGGCCATATCCCGCTCATTAATTTTGTCGAGGAAACTTTTTCCACGCTGAAAATTGATAACGCCTTTCAAATAATAGGCATAGTCTACCGCCTCATGACGCGGATTGAGTTTGATGAAACGGTCAACAGCAGCAATAGCAGGTTCGAGTTCGTCATATTTATAGTAGGCATAGCCGACATCGATCTGGGCCTGGGTTGCATACTTACCGAACGGATAGCGGGATTCGAGGATTTCATACTGCTCGATAGCTGTTAGATAGTTGCCGTCTGCCATTTCGCCCTTGGCGCTGCGGTAAAGTTGCTCCACGCTCCAGCCCGCAGTAATATCTTCTTTATCGCTGTTAGAAGCGCAGGCAAGCAGAAACAAGCTCAGGGATAATAATATAAATGCGCGAGTGATCATGGTTCCGGTATCGACTTGCTGAAAACCCAAACAAACAGTATAACCAACCGATGAAATTAATTCAGCAACAGTTCAGGGTCGAAAGCGAATATTCCGGTTTTCGGCTTGATCAGGCCGTCAACAGGCTGATGCCGGACTTTTCCAGAAGCAAGGTTCAGGAATGGATTCGACAGGAATTCATTTGTCTCAATCGAGAAGCTGCCAAATCCAAACAGCGTGTGTACACGGGAGATTTAATCGATATCGATGTTCCCTATGTCGCTAAAATAAGTGATAGGCCAGAACTGGTTGATTTCGAGATTGTACATCAGGACGAAGAGATTATTGTTGTTAACAAACCAGCTAACCTGGTCGTGCATCCAGCCGCCGGTCACGAGAGCGGTACACTCGTAAATGGTCTGCTGAATATAGATTCAAGCCTGGAACTATTACCCCGTGCCGGTATAGTGCATCGGCTCGACAAGGATACTACCGGTATAATGGTAGTCGCCCGATCGCTGAAAGCACACGCAAACCTGGTCGATCAGCTACAGCGGCGTTTAGTTAAACGAGAGTACCTGGCAATAACACAGGGAGTCGTGACCGCTGGCAGAACTATCGAAACCGGTATTGCCAGGCACCCGCAGAACCGTAAAAAAATGTCAGTGCAGGGATATGGTAAAACGGCGATAACGCATTTTCGGGTTATCCAGAAATTCCCGCATCACAGTCTTATTAAAGTTCAACTGGAGACCGGTAGAACTCATCAAATTCGGGTCCATATGGCCCATCTGCGTTATCCCTTGCTGGGTGATATGCTGTACGGCGGACGACAGCGTATACCGGGTGGAATTTCTACCGAACTGGCCAGTCAACTGAGTGAATTCAAACGACAGGCATTGCATGCCCAGAAGCTTGGTTTTGAGCATCCCGGTTCAGGTTTGAACTGCAGTTTTGAGGCGGCAGTACCCCAGGACTTTCAAAATATGCTGGATGCCTTACAGGAGTCGGCGCATGGTTCCTGATGCTGGACTGGAAGTAATTGTACCCAGATGGCAGGCCCCAGCGCGGGTAAAGGCAATATCTACATTACGCCGGGGTGGGTTCAGCCTGACCCCTTATGATTCCTTTAATCTCGCTGAGCACGTTGGCGATGATCACAATAGTGTACTACGAAACCGGGAACTACTGCAGCAGGCTTTGAGTCTGCCAGCCGAGCCAGGCTGGTTAGAACAAACTCATAGTACCAGGGTGGTTGTTCTAGAAGAAGATGCCAGTCGCAGTGCTGATGCGGCAATTACCCGCCTTGTAGATAGCGTGGCAGTTGTCATGACGGCCGATTGTTTGCCAATTTTACTGTGTAATAAGCCGGGTACCGAGGTCGCTGCGGTGCATGCTGGCTGGCGCGGATTAGCTGACGGTGTGATCCAGGCAACTCTTAAAAAAATGCAATCTCCGGCAGATGAATTAATCGCCTGGATTGGGCCGGGAATCTCCCGCCAATGTTTCGAGGTAGGAGATGAAGTCAGGGATATTTTTCTGACCCATGTAAAAGATAACCAGCAATATTTTAACTCTAACCGACCGGGACACTGGCTGTGTGATTTAGCTGGCCTGGCAACCGGGGTCTTGTCCCGATACGGTATTACTGAAATAGATCGAGACCCGGGATGTAGTTACAGGGATGAATCGCGTTTCTTTTCTTATCGGCGCAATACCACCTGCGGGCGTATGGCAAGCCTCATCTGGATAGAGCCCCAGGTGGCCGCTGACTAATCCGGAATTGGTCAGGCACCCTTTCCAGCTCTTATATAAATGGCCCTCGGCCTTGAAAATTCTAGTATCAATCTTACCTATTCAATAGATTTTAATTATTTAAGGAATTTGCCATGAGAATGGAAAAATTGACGAGTAAATTTCAGGAAGCCCTGGGCGACGCGCAGTCGCTTGCTATTGGGCGGGACAACCAGTTTATCGAACCAGTCCACTTAATGCTGGCATTGCTGGATCAGCAGGGCGGATCGATCAGATCCTTATTTACGCACGCCGGAGTAAACATCAATCTGTTACGTTCACAACTAAATGAATTGTTGGATAAGCAACCGAGCGTTGAAGGTGCTGGTGGTGATTTACATATTTCAAACGCTCTCAACAAGCTACTGAACGTTACCGATAAACTGGCGCAGGAGCGTAAAGACCAGTTTATATCTTCGGAATTGTTTGTACTCGCGGTGCTGAATGAAAAAGGCCCGGTGAGTGACATTCTGAAAGCCGCAGGAGCGACCAAACAGGCTGCCGAACAGGCAGTCGACGCGATACGCGGTGGTCAAAGTGTCGATAATGCGAATGCCGAGGATACGCGCATGGCGCTGGAAAAATATACCATCGACCTTACCGAGCGGGCAGAGCAGGGCAAGCTCGATCCGGTCATAGGTCGTGACGAGGAAATACGACGTACGATCCAGGTCCTGGGGCGTCGTACCAAAAATAATCCGGTCTTAATTGGCGAACCGGGTGTCGGTAAAACTGCGATCGCAGAAGGACTGGCGCAACGTATCATCAATAATGAAGTGCCGGAAGGCTTAAGGAACAAACGCTTATTGTCGTTGGATATGGGCTCTCTAATCGCCGGGGCAAAATTCCGAGGTGAATTTGAAGAACGCATGAAGGCAGTGCTGAACGATTTGTCGAAACAGGAGGGCCAGATAATTTTATTTATCGATGAATTGCATACCATGGTTGGCGCCGGTAAAGCAGAGGGTGCCATGGATGCAGGTAATATGCTGAAACCTGCCCTGGCGCGAGGTGAGCTTCACTGTGTTGGCGCGACCACCCTGAACGAGTACCGCCAGTATATTGAAAAAGACGCGGCTCTCGAACGAAGGTTTCAGAAGGTGCTGGTGCAGGAGCCATCGGTAGAGGATACGATCGCAATCTTGCGCGGTTTAAAGGAACGCTACGAGGTTCATCACGGTGTCGATATTACTGACCCGGCAATAGTAGCAGCGGCAACGCTCTCCTATCGATATATTACCGATCGCCAGTTACCCGATAAGGCGATCGATTTGGTCGATGAAGCAGCAAGCCGGATCCGTATGCAAATCGATTCCAAGCCAGAACCCATGGACAGACTCGAGCGCCGCTTAATTCAACTCAAAATCGAACAGGAGGCATTGAAGAAGGAGAGCGATGCGGCCAGTAAAAAACGTCGCGATACACTGGAATCGGAAATCGGCCGGCTGGAACGAGAGTATTCTGATCTCGAGGAAGTGTGGAAATCCGAAAAGGCTGCATTACAGGGTTCAACACATATCAAGGAAGAACTCGAGCGCGCGCGCATCGAACTTGAAACCGCGCAACGAGCTGGTGATCTGGCGCGAATGTCCGAACTGCAGTATGGCCGGATTCCGGAACTTGAGAAACAACTGGACCTGGCCGCCAATGTCGAAATGCAGGATATGAAGCTTTTGATCAATCAGGTTGGCGAAGAAGAAATTGCTTCCGTGGTTTCACTCTGGACGGGTATACCGGTTTCCAAGATGCTCGAATCAGAGCGTGATAAATTATTAAATATGGAAGCTGAGATCGGTAAACGTGTGGTCGGCCAACATGAGGCGATAAAGGCAGTATCGGATGCGATACGGCGGTCTCGGGCCGGCCTTTCTGACCCTGGTCGACCCAATGGATCATTTTTATTTCTTGGTCCTACCGGTGTTGGTAAAACTGAACTGACCAAAGCCCTGACCCAATTCCTGTTTGATACCGAAGATGCCATCGTACGTATAGATATGTCTGAATTTATGGAGAAGCACAGTGTCGCGCGGCTCGTCGGTGCCCCGCCAGGTTATGTCGGATATGAAGAGGGTGGCTATTTGACCGAGGCAATTCGCCGTCGACCTTACTCGGTTATATTGCTTGATGAAATTGAAAAAGCGCACCCCGATGTTTTTAACATCCTGTTGCAGGTGCTAGATGACGGCAGGCTTACTGATGGGCAGGGTCGCACGGTCGATTTCCGCAATACCGTGATTGTGATGACGTCAAATCTTGGCTCTACCGAGATTCAAATGCTCGCGGGCGAGAGCCAGTACGATGAAATTAAAAAGGTGGTGATGCAACAGGTATCACAACACTTTAGGCCCGAATTCATCAATCGAATCGATGAATCAGTCGTATTTCACCCTCTCACCGAGGAACAGATTCGTGTCATTGCAAAGATACAGTTGCAAAGTTTGACCGAACGCCTGCAGGAAAAGGAATTGTCCCTGGAAATTAGTGAACGGGCCCTCGATGAGTTAGGTAAAACAGGCTTTGATCCAGTTTATGGTGCAAGACCATTGAAACGAGAGATACAGCAGGTGATAGAAAATCCGATCGCAATGGCGATATTATCCGGTGAATTTGGAGCTGGTGACTGCATTAAAATTGATCTTAATGACGCCGCTGAGTTTGTTTTTGAATAATAGGCTATACTCGATCTTAATCGGCGAAGAATTTTTTATTAATCAATCATTTAGTAACGTATGTTATAGTAATATCAAGCTATAGAATTGGAGGGCAAATTAATTTCTGCCCTCTTTTTCTTTTGTCAGGTTTTGTGGCTATAATTGGCATAAAGATTAAGATAACCACTTCTTGCGGCTTATTACGACAATAAAAACAGGTAGAGAACATTTGGCATGGTGGCACTAGGCTCTATTTTATTCAATCGGACCCTGAAAAAATTCCTCGAATGTCAGGATTTAACCAGTGCTAAAGGTGTCGAGATAACCGCAAAAATTCGGGAAGCGGCGGGCGGGTCACTCGACAAGATTCTTGAAGTAATCCCATCTACGCAAAATCCACATAGCGAAATATTGGTAAATATCTGCTCGGAGGAGGCCAAAGCCGGGCTCGAAGAAGAACTGCTCGATAGCCTCGAAAACGAAAACACAAGCATTCGTGCGACAGCTACGCAGGTGTTATCGAAATCTTCGAAAATAAATCCCGAGAAGTTATTCAGACGTCTGCACGAAACCGATGTTTCAAAAACTGAAATCATCCAAATTCTCGAGTCCCAGAAACAGTTCTTAAAACCAGAACAAATTATTGTCAATGCGATTAAACTCGACAGGATACACGCCGATCAGTTATTAAAATTGATCGAAGTGACCGAAATCCCACTCGATTTATCCGCCTTAAGAATCGAGCCTGGAAAAATTGCC
>JBGUEB010000025.1:0-21667 GCA_041821565.1 Gammaproteobacteria bacterium
GGTATGCCCAGGCATCGACAACTTTACCCGTTTCGCCGACGATCACCCAGAGTGGGGAATGCCATTTGGGCTGCCAGAGCTCAGCATTACCGAATATGAAAAAATGGAGCGCTGGTTGGCAGCTGGTGCGAAGATGAGCCAACCCGCCCCATTGACTGAGCAGCAGAAACAGATGGTGGAAACCTGGGAATCATTCCTCAACCAGGATTCAAACAAGCACAGGTTGATGAGTCGTTATGTCTACGAGCATCTTTTTCTTCAACACCTGTACTTTGACGAGCAGGATGACGGAACATTCTTTAACCTTGTTCGTTCCAGCACACCACCGGGCCAGGCGGTTAAGCGAATAGCGACCGTACGCCCGTATGATGATCCGGAAGTCTGGAATGTCTATTATCGGCTGATTCGCGAGAAAGCCACTATCCTCGATAAGACCCATATCCCCTATCTGATGGATAAAAAGCGGATAAAACGCTGGCAGGAGTTGTTTATAAATGCCGATTTTGAAGTTACGACATTACCTGGTTACGAACCGGGATCAACCTCGAATCCATTCGTCACCTATAAAGATATGCCGGTAAAAACACGTTATCGATTCCTGCTGGACGATGCGCAGCTTTTTATCATGGGCTTTATCAAGGGCTCGGTCTGCAGAGGTAATATAGCCCTGAGTGTCATTGATGACCGGTTCTGGGTATTTTTTGTCAACCCGGATTTGGTAAACGAGAAACGGAATGAAGCATTCCTCGCATCCCAGGTTAACAATCTGCGCTTGCCAGACGAAAAGGGAAGCACGGCTTCCCTCTTTACCTGGCGAAGTTATGCAAAGCTGGAGGACCAGTATTTCCAGGCCAAGGCAAACGCTATTAAGGAATTGGTCAGTATGAATCCTGATTTGCTGAGCCTAAATGCTATATGGGATGGCAAAAAAGAAAATGCGAATGCGGCACTGACTGTTTTTCGCCACCTCGATAATGCCAGTGTAGTAAAGGGATTGATTGGCAAACCACCGAAAACCGCCTGGATTATTGACTATACACAGTTTGAACGAATCCATTATCTGCTAGTGGCTGGTTTTGACCCCTTTGGAAATGCCGGACATCAGCTATCGACCCGGCTTTACATGGACTTTTTGCGTATTGAAGGCGAATTTAATTTCGTCGCTTTCCTGCCGCCGGAACACCGATCGAAAGAGCTAGGCTACTGGTATAGAGGTGCAGACAAGGCAATTCAGAGATACATTAATGAGTTCCCTGATCATGCTTTATTCTCGACCGGGGTTAAGTACCAGACAACGAATTACAAGTTAGAGTTATACCAGCAACTGCAGCAGAACTTGTCCGCCGTCTTACCCCATAACTACCACCTGTCTGCCAGTAATGCGCGCGAACCAGATCTGCAGGCACTCGAACGGCTGAGTGATATTGCCGGCAAGACCACTTCGTTTTTGCCCGAGGTTGTTTTCTTCAGATTAACCGATTCGAAAGCCAACGAACATTTCTACTCGCTGATTCACAACAGGGGATTTTCGAATGTTACATCAGTGTTCAGCGATAAAAAGAACCGTCTACCCGGTGAGGACAACCTTACCCTGGTAAATGGTTTTCTTGGCGCCTATCCAAATGCTTTCTGGGATGTTCGCGCTGATGAGCTGGATGACCTGATGAGACGAGTGCGGACGCTTTCCTCCGAATCGGATTACAAGGATCTAATGGACCACTACGGGGTGCGTCGTACCTCGGGACAGTTTTGGGCCTTTGCCGATCGAGTTCATCAGGAATTTCAAAAAACGGCCGGGGTCGAAGCCGGCCTGTTCGATTTCAATCGACTCGAGAATCGGTAGCCGGGAAGCTGCCGGTTCGGTAACCTGGTGGCGCAAAAGCTGACGTAAAGCCTTTTAAACTGATACCCGTACACTAGCCTACCGTATATCCCCTACCTTGAAGGCAAACACTATAAGCTTTATTAAAAGTAGCCTTGTTTTCAGAATTAGCAGTCTGAGCCTGCTGCTGGTTTTGTTGATTCTGCTGTGCTGCTGCTCTATTTTTCCGGTTTTGCCGCATCCCGCCACCGACCAGGCCGACGGCTGCACCAGTCTTTGCGCCATCGCTACCGTCAACAATGCCACCTATAATTGCGCCTTTCGCGGCACCGCCGACGGCACCCCCGCCACTTTGCTGGGTTGAGGGAGCCGCGGCTACATCCTGTGCTAACGGGTCTATGCCCGTCTGATTTTTAGCCCAGGTAAAACATTCACCTTCGTCCTTTTTCTGTTGCTCGGTGGACTGCCCTTGTGCGGGGTAAATCACCAGCCCGGCGTTGACAGACCCCAGGTATAAAAGTGTTGCTACGGAAAGGATTGTTGTTAGTTTCATAAGTTTGACCTATGTATTTTTAGTACCGGCTATTACTTTAAGTTTAAAATTGGATGAACTAATAATAAGTTTGTATTCACTATAATTATTATTAGATTAAGAAGCAATCTTCATATAACTGGTTCCAGCCCGGGAGATTGCTTCGCTGTGCTCGCAGCCCTTAACCAGGTGCCATGGCCAGATAAGAATATCATGGTCAAGCCTGTCATTCGATGCTAGCCCAGGGCCACCTGTCAAACACACTGTTTAACTAATCATATAGCTATAAAGAAACTGGTAGCCCTGCCCAGGTTGTTTACAACTATACTTTATGGCATCGTTCGAGCAGTGAAATTGCATCAACACGGACCCCCGGGGGACATCTCATTTCCATGCCTCTTATCAATCTGAACCACCCTTTTCAGGCAATCGTTTTTGCGGCACTGTTAATAACTGCTCTGGTACCATCCACGACAAATGCCGAGGGCCTCGATGTCGTTGTCTTCACCGGTTTACGCGGCGGCGGTGAGTTTGAAGTTGTGGAAACGGGGGACGATCTGACGCTCAAGGAAGCACAAACCCTGGGCATCGTCGTCGACAAGAAAACGAAAAAAGGTACCTATTGGGAGTTTTACTACAGCAAACAACCAACCAAGCTCACTACTGGCGATCCCTTTTCCTCGGGTTCGCTGTTTGATGTCGATGTCGAGTATCTTCACTTTGGCGGTAAAAGCTACATTAACAAGGATAACGGTACTTTCCTGGTAGGCACTATCGGCGCCACACATTTTGATCCGAAAACCTCAGGATTCGATAGCGAAACCAAATTTTCTCTCGGACTTGGTACCGGCATCGAATTTGGCGGTGATAGCAATATAGGGCTAAGACTCGAGGGACGCGCATTTGGCACCTTCCTCGATAGTAGTGGTGCAATATTCTGTGGTGGCTCTTCCGGTGGTTGCACGATTATCACGACTAGCAGTGTGCTCTGGCAACTCGAACTAAATGTCGGTCTCATATTCAGGTTTTAGTGATCAGTTATCGGGATCAACTTCTAATGTTTTGCGAATAAATTATTTCCAGCGGGGTAGGCGCCAATTGGTTCATGAAAATTAAGATTAATAAAACGGTTTGTTTACTGTTTATGCTCTGGCAGATAACGAGCTGTGCCACGGTATCATTTGACCAGCCGAAATCCACCACTCATTCCTTTGATAATGTCTCGGACACCACCATCGGCAAAGACGTCGCTGAGTGGGTTAGTGAGCACGGGGGTAACTCCGGATTTTATCCACTGTTAGAGGGCATGGACGCTCTCGGGGTGCGCTTGCGTCTCGCCGAGAAAGCCGAAAAAAGCCTCGACCTGCAATACTTTTTGATGAAAGACGATACCGCGGGAGCGGTTATGGCACAGGCTCTTCTTAAGGCTGCGGATCGCGGGGTTCGAGTCCGTTTCCTGCTCGACGATATATTTACCACTGCCCCGGACCGGGTACTGATGCTTCTAAACCAGCATCCCAGAATTCAAATTCGGATGTTTAACCCTGTTTCCCGCAGTGGCTCCTCGTCACTGAATTTTCTCGGTGACTTCAAGCGTGCCAACCGACGTATGCACAATAAGTCTTTTACCGTGGATAACTCGATTAGCGTGGTCGGCGGACGCAACATTGCCGACGAATACTTTCAACTTAAAGATGATTCCTTGTTCCTTGACCTCGATATTGTTGCTGTCGGTCCGGTTGTACCCGAAATTTCAGATTCTTTTGATGAATTCTGGAATCATTCACTCGCGGTTCCGTTGGAACAGTTCATGAAAAATAAGAACCATGAACAACTGGATGACTTCCGCATCGAGATAGGTGAAGAGCTGAATAATATTTATGACACCGTTTACAATCGGGCGTTTCAAAGCCACTTGCTACAGGATTTATTTTCCGGTCGCGAGCAACTTATCGCGGCCGAGGCCCGGGTACTTTCCGACAGCCCGGAAAAACTCACTAACAGTATTAGTACAGAACAGAAGCGGCTGGCAGCGGAGTTACGTCAAGCGATACATCTGGCTGACGCAGAGATCATATTTGTCACGCCCTATTACGTACCGGGTAATCGAGGGGTAGCATTTACGCGCGGGCTGGTTAATCACGGTGCGCGAGTCGTCGTCGTGACTAATTCACTGGCATCAAACAACCATGTTGCGGTGCATTCTGGTTACGCTCGATATCGTCGTGATGTTATCGATGCCGGTGTCGAACTCTACGAAGTAAGAGCTAACGCAGGTCCTGTAAAAGAGGGGGAAACAGAGGCCAGACAGAATTTAACCCTGCATACTAAAATTATTTTACTCGACCGCCGCCAAATATTTATCGGTTCACTGAATATCGATCCCCGGTCAATCGAAATTAATTCCGAAATGGGTTTACTAATCGATTCAGAAGATATGGTTGGCCAAATGGCTGAAGCTATTGATAAAAGTATTGCCGAAATAGCCTATCGAGTTGAAATCAACGAAGATGGAAAACTGGAGTGGCGGACCACCATCGATGACAAGGAGGTTGTCGAAACCAAAGAACCACTGACTAGCTGGTGGCTTCGTACCAAAGCATGGTTTTTAAAAATCGCACCTGAAAGTCAATTATGATAACTAATTTCACCGATATCACATCGGCGACCCTACTGCGAATTACAGCAGGGAAATAGATCGCGGCTAGCAATTTAAACCCTTAAACAGCCCGCCTCGATGACATCTATATTTTACAGAAAGCCTGTTTGTGAAATCTGGGTAATAATTTTTTCAGCCAGTTCAGCGATCAACTCATCGACATCGGTGGGATTGAATGTTTCCGTTTTTCCAGTCCATATCAGTTGTTCGCCTTTCACCGCGTAGAGATTGGTTTCCAGGTGCACTACCGTATCCAGGGTAGTATAGCTATCATAGGTTGGTCGATACTCCCCGACATAGGCATAAAATTCATCGTAGCGGGTGCCTTCCGCCTGGGCCTGCACATGGCGATCCTCCTTGGTTACCTTTACCGCACGCAACACGATCACACCATCGATGCTACTCCCTGCAATCGCTGCTTTGACAGTTTCTTTGTCCAGAGCCTCATAATCGGGTAATAGCGTGTAACTGACCTTTGCCTGGATTTTACGATTTGTCAGTTCAAGCAAAAACCCGTTTTCAAACACCCGACGTGAATCATTTGACTGGTTCAGGCTGATTACCAGTATATTTTTCAGTTTGCCACTGAACTCGGGATCCATCCATTGATCGACCACCTTGGTTGGACTACCAGCACATGCCGTCAATAAGGCAATACTCAGAACCACCAGCGCATAACTAATTTTTATCTTCATTCGTCCTTTACACAGCGCATTCATAATCAGTCAAGTCTACCGTAGAATCTGATGCAAATGAAATGAATCCGCGTATCCAGATCAAATTCCAGGCACTGACATTCAACGGCCGGGTTCTACTATCCGTAATCTCCCATGAGCCCTGGGTTGATATCCTTGACCATCCAGTCTACTCCCCTGTTCACCGTAATTTGATCCATGTTCATGTAACCCGGCGGCACCAGCTTATACTCTACCGCAGCCGTCCAGCGGGTCGGAAACGTGGGAATAGCATCCTCAGTGGCGTGTGCCAGTCCAACCCGGAAGCCCTTTTCATCATCTGCTAGTTCGATCTGTTGCAGGGTAGCGTAAATTGGAAAACTGAACTGACCTGCCAGGTCCTCAAAATATACCAGGGTCTGTTCTACGTCTTCCATGCTACTCAGTTCGACATAGAATCTATTGTGCTTAATATCATGCGCCACTTTGTTTACCTGTCATCAGATTCGATATTCAGATGTTGATTAAAAAGATCTCCAGTAACAACAATATACCCATACCCGCCACCAGCAGATAATCCCAGTATCCCTGACCAGGCTCCGCCTGCAGAATATGAGTCTTTCCCGACTTTTCTACAGTGCGATTACTGCCGGGAAGTTCGAAAAGAAATATCGTAACAATTACAATTACAACCATAAATGCTAAATAATTAATAATTTGTTCCATCTCAACCACTAGTATTTCTACCGCCTCGCCGGGGGCGGTTTATCGTTTAATAAATGAAATCCCGGCAGCATAATTCTGTCGAGACTCCTTTTCAGAACCGTTTACCGACTCATTGAAGCCGCCCTTTTTAACTGCGAATCACGAGCAGTTTCTTCGCGTGCCATGCGACGGTTAATTTCATCAAAACTTAAGCGCGACCAGGCATCCTGATGGGCAAATAACTCACGTAACAGGGCATTGTTCAAGCGATGTCCCGGTTTATGCGTGAACAGGTGTCCGAAGATAGGGGCATCGGCCAACGCGAGGTCACCAATACAGTCGAGTATCTTGTGGCGCGCGAATTCATCGGCGAACCTGAGACCTTCTTCATTCACAACACCATTTTCACCAACCAGTACGGCGTTACGCATTGAACCGCCCAGGGCAAGACCCTGCTCGCGTAGCTGCTCTACTTCGTGCTCAAATCCAAAAGTACGCGCTGGCGCGATCTCTGACTCGAAAACATCATCGAGCAGTTCCACGGAAAGACACTGTGATCCAATAGCGGGATTTTCAAAATCGATGTCAACCGTAATTCGCGGCACTATTGACGGTGTTAAAATTGCGTAGCGCTCGCCCTGTCTGACTTCGATAGGGCGCTCGATCCAGATACCGTAACGCGGTACGCGCTGCGTGGTAACTCCGGCTTTCTTGATCATCTTGACCAGGGGAGCGCTACTACCATCGAGTATCGGCACCTCGTCGCTGCTGATCTCTATCAATACGTTATCGACACCACAGCCACGCAAAGCCGCGAGCAAATGCTCGACCGTACTAATTGTGATACCGTGCTCATTGCCGAGTACCGTGCACAGGCGCGTATCGACGACATTTCTCCAGGAAGCCCGGATAAAGGAGTGATCGCGATCGACATCCGTGCGCACGAAACAGATACCAGAGTTAGGTGAAGCCGGATGCAGACTCATAGACACCTTGTGCCCACTGTGCAAGCCTATCCCTACATAGTGCATAGTCTCGTTGATCGTGCATTGTGACGTCCCGATTGCTGGTTTTAGATAAACCATAGTTGCATACCTCTAAGTTGAAATTTGTTGGTGTGCTACTATGAGATTAAGCTCGAAATTGTTGCTAATCCGCAGGCGCCAATCTATTATCCCGAGTCAATAAAGAGCGGAAAATGACTAAAAATAGCCAAACTACTACACTGGCCTCGTCGGTTTTATTGCTTGTCAGGGCAATCGATTCCTACGGTGTTGACAGTTCTGACCTGTTTAGTCAGGTAGGTCTTGATTATTCAAGGTTAAAAGATCCGCTTGGTCGATATTCCTTCGAAGCGGTCAACAACCTGTGGGCATTAGCCAGCGAAGCAATTGACGATCCCTGCTTCGGTCTGAAAGTCGCTACTTTTTGGCACCCAACCAGTTATAGTGCGTTGGGTTATTCGTGGTTAGCTAGTAATAGCCTGGAAGACGCCTTCATGCGATCGTCTCGATACGCTCGAATTGTTAATACCAGCGCAATAGACATCATGGAGTATCAAAAAACCGCCGACTCCTACTGCATTATTATCCACAACGACCGCTTAAAGCCTCCATCTGTCGCGCCAGCAGTGGAATATTCCGTTGCCATGATACTCGTCATGTGCCGTGCCGCTTACGGCCCCGGCCTGGACCCTGTCCGAGTATCTTTCCAGCACAAACGACCCGATAACGCGGACTGCTTTACTGATTTTTTCGACGCCCCGGTCGGATTCTCCCAGGCTAACAACGCAGTATGGCTGGAACCCGAGGTGGTAACCACTCCGCTGGCAACCGCCAATCCAGAACTGGTGCGCATTAGCGACCAGGTTGTTACCGACTACCTGGCCCATCTTGATCGCAGCGATCTTTCCATGCAGGTCCAGTCAAAATTAATTGAACGCCTGCCCAGCGGCCAGGTAAATGAAGAAATGATTGCTTCTGCGATTAACGTTAGCCAGCGAAGCCTGCAGCGAAAGCTCAAGGAACAGGGCGTTTCATTTACCCAGCTATTAGAAGACACCCGCCGCGACCTGGGAGTACAATATGTGCGCGACCCTCAACGCTCATTTAATGAAATAGCCTTCTTACTGGGTTTTGCCGAACCGGGTAACTTTACGCGCGCCTTCAAACGCTGGTATGGCAAGTCACCGAGCCAATATCGTGAATCAGCCCGAACCTGAAAAAAAACTCTGCCATGGATCAAAATACCCATTTTACCGCCCTGTCTTCAGTCATTTTGTTGCTCGCCAGGGCAATCGAATCATACGGTTTTGATAGTCGCGAGCTGTTTGCAAAGGTAGGACTTGATCACTCCAGGCTGAAGGACCCACTTGCGCGTTTTTCTTACCCGGCGGTAACTCGACTCTGGGCGTTAGCCAGGGATACCACTGGTGA
Source organism: Gammaproteobacteria bacterium (assembly GCA_041821565.1). GTDB lineage: Bacteria > Pseudomonadota > Gammaproteobacteria. Next base: position 8,828 of record JBGUEB010000025.1, read on the forward strand.
TCCCTGCCTGGGTATCAAGGTAGCCAGTTTCTGGCACCCGACAACATTGCATGCGCTTGGCTATTCATGGCTTGCCAGTAACAGCCTGGAAGAAGCCTTCGAGGGCATGTCTCGTTATGCGCGGCTTCTCAACACCGGGGCCCAGGGTGTTTTGAAATTACGCAAAACTGCGGATGCTTTCCACTTGATTCTTGATCCTAGAACTATGAAACCGCAACCCCATTCAGTCGCTATAGACTCGAGCATGGCAATGATAATGACCATGTGTCGAACCGCCTACGGGGAAAATTTACAACCAATCCGGGTTTCGTTTCAGCACCCAAACCCAGGGTGCTCCAGTTGTTTTACCGATTTTTTCGATGCCCCTGTAGGGTTTTCGCAACCTGAAACAGCCCTGTTGCTGGACCCGCAGGTCGTCAGCACACCATTGACGACTGCTAATCCAGAATTGGTAAGAGTCAATGATCAAATCGTTACCGACTACCTGGCGCAGCTCGATCGTCAGGACGTCAGCATGCAGGTGCGGGCAAAACTGATCGAACGCTTGCCAAGCGGACAGGTTTCCGAGGAAGAGATCGCGAATTCAATTCATGTCAGTCAACGTAGCCTCCAGCGCAAACTTAAAGAGCAGGGAATGTCCTTCACCCAACTGCTGGAAAATACACGTAGCGAGTTGGGCCTGCAATATGTACGGGATCCGCAACGGTCTTTTAACGAGATCGCCTTTCTGCTCGGATTTTCCGAACCAGGTAATTTTTCACGTGCATTCAAGCGCTGGTACGGGAAGTCTCCGAGCCAGTATCGTGATAGCGTCCACTAAGTGGGATGCCGGGTTATTCAGTGGTTCTCAAAAGGTGGAATTTTGTTAAATTTGAATCTGTATTAATCACCTGGATTCTATATAATACCGCGATTTATTTGTCGCTCCATCAATCACTCAATTTACCTAAACAGGGACAGCCCTTTATGAAAACCATTTCCTCTTCTCTTGTCATTGCTGGTTTACTATTGATTTCCGGTTGCAATGAGACCACCAAAAGCGATGAAAGGACTGAAGCCACTCAAAGCGGTGAACTTACCTTGAGCACCGTTGAGGAAAAGCGTAACTATGCCCTCGGCATGATGATTTCAGAGCGGGTTCTTAAGCGATACGGCAAAATCGACTATCAATTCCTGCTACATGGTATTAGCGCCCAACATCAGGGTGAGAAAACCCTGCTAACCCTGGCCGAGGCGGAACAGGTTCTGAACGAGTATCAAAAAATGATAAACGATGAAAAATTCGCTGAAGTAAAAGCCAGGGGTATAGAGTTTCTTAAGGCAAATGCGCTGGTCGAAGGCGTCACGGAAACCAGTTCCGGATTGCAATACCAGGTCATCACCGCCGCCGATGGACCTAAACCAACAGCATTTGACACGGTTAGCGTTCATTACCGCGGCACCCTCATCGATGGTACCGAATTCGACAGTTCATACACCCGGGGTGAACCCACTACCTTTCCACTTAACCAGGTAATACCCGGCTGGACCGAGGGCGTTCAGTTAATGAATGTCGGCAGTAAATTTAAATTCGTCGTTCCATCTGAACTCGGCTACGGCGAGCGCGGTGCCGGCCAATCTATCGGGCCATTTGAAACGCTGGTGTTCGAAGTCGAATTGCTCGAAATACAATAAGCCGGGCAACTTCTGCTACTCGGCCAGACTGAAGCGACAGCATGCCAGGTCATGCGCTATTCATTCGTGTGGCGCCGCTTCTGTTCGTAGCCCTATGGAGCACCGGCTTCATTGCCGCCAAATACAGCATGGGAAACGCCGATCCATTCGTATTTCTGTGCCTGCGAATGACGATTACCGCGGTAATTCTGCTATTTATTCTATGGCTGACAAAATCCACTCTGCCGCGCAGGCTTTTCGATTATCGTCACGATATGGTGACCGGTGTTTTGTTACACTGCTGCTATCTCGGTTTTCTATTCTGGCCGATTAAAGATGGTATGCCCTCAGGTATTGTCGCCATTATAATCGGCATTCAACCTATACTCACAACCGCACTTGCAACGCTATACATCGGCGAGTCACTAAATTTGCGTAAAGCCGCAGGTCTGTTGCTCGGCTTTATCGGCGTCGCAATCGTGGTGCTGGGTAAATTCGGCCTCGATCTGAATGCAAATGGCGGCCTCGAATGGTTTTATATCGGCCTCTGCATCCTGAGCCTGATAGCTATTTCGGTCGGTGTTTTTTACCAAAAGAAGTTTTGCAGCCAGTCTCATTTACTCACCGCAACAATGATGCAATATTTCGCGGCGGCAATCGCTACCGCACTTTTTGCGGTTTTATTTGGCGAAAGCTGGCAAGTGGACTGGACCCCGGGTTTTGCACTGGCATTAAGCTGGCAGGTATTCGGCCTGTCGATCGGAGCAGTCGTATTGTTAATGGCGATCATCAGGCTCGGTGAAGCCGGACGCGTGTCCAGCATGTTTTACCTGGTGCCGCCGCTGGTGGTGGTCGAAGCCCACTTCCTGTTCGGGGAAACCCTGGGATTGCTATCAATATTCGGAATGCTGCTCTGTATTGTCGGGGTTTACTTTGTCAATCGCCCGAGGAAGACAGTAACTGCCTGAAGAAGTGTGCCCTTGTACAAGATCCCGTAAAATTACTCCTAACGGGTTTGTCCAAAAAATGGGGTCCACTTCTCCTAATGCTGGTGTTCTGCAGTCGTACATTCTGTACCTATAGTGACGACCAACTAATTTCACCGGTATCTGGGTAAATTCTACCTTTTGCAAGGTTTCCCTAGCACACTTCGTGATTCGCGGAAAATAAATAAGAATGAAAGACAAGTTATTGACCTGCGTCAATTATTTTTTTTAAAAGAGGCATTTAATGACCACATATTCTTATAGCGATTAACTTAACTTCAAATTAATTTCTCGAGGGATTTATGGAAGACAAAACTACAGGATCAACCATTGCGCTAGAGGGCAACGCCGTTATCGATGATTGCAGTGCAATCAATGTCAATACGTCGCCTACTAGTAATTCATTTAACTCCAGGCGCAATTTTCTAAACCGGTTAGGTATAGGTATTGCAGGAGGTGCGGCAATAACTGCAACCTTCGTTGCCGGAAATAAACCCGCGATTGCCGCGATCAAGTCGGCAACAAAAATTAAAGTTCAATATGCGATGGTTATCGATACGCGTCGTTGTATTGGTTGCCATGCCTGTACCGTTGCCTGTAAGAGCGAAAATGATGTGCCTCTGGGACATAATCGTTGTTGGGTGGAGTATACAGAGAAAGGTAGTTTTCCGAATGTTGATCGAAGTTTCCTACCGCGATTATGCAATCACTGCTCAGAACCTGCCTGTGTTGATGTTTGTCCGACCGGCGCGACCTATAAGCGGGATGAAGACGGTATTGTATTAGTCGACGACAACCTTTGCATTGGCTGTAAATACTGTATTCAGGCCTGTCCATACGATGCCAGGTATTTAAATCCAGTAACGGGAACGGTCGATAAATGCGATTTTTGTTTTCACCGCGTTTCGCAGGGACTTGAGCCAAGTTGTGTCAATACCTGCCAGGGCCGGGCACGAATATTCGGCGACATAAATGACCCGCAAAGCGAAGTGTCGCAACTGTTGGCGAAAAATGCCTATTCTGTATTGTTAAAAGGGATGGGCACCGAGCCAAATGTATTCTATATCGACGCAGACCATTCGGATCCTCGTGATGCGATTTATCAAAATCGCTACATTCGGGTGGAAACTCACACCAAACAAAAAGAAAGGAGATAGCCATGGAACACGAACTTATCTGGGGACTTCCCGTCATAGGTTATCTTTTCCTGGCTGGCTTAGGTGCCGGGGCGTTAGTGACCAGTACTTCACTGTTATTGCGCGGAAAAAACAATCCGGATTACTTCAGGCTGGCTCGATATGGGGCTTTGTTGTCGATACCTACCGTTGCACTTGGTACCGCATTGTTGGTACTTGAACTCGGTTCTTTCCAGTCGGGGCATTGGTTTAAATGGATCAATTTATACATGGTAATCAACTTATCACCGATGTCACTCGGCTCGTGGCTTTTAATCTTGTATTTCGCTATTGCGGCACCTTATGTCTATACGTTTCTGGTGCCAAATAGTCATAGCCAGGATCGATTTGAAAACTTGCGTAGGGGCCTGGCTTACCCATGTATTGCTTTAGGTATCGGTGTTGCGGTCTACACCGGTGTCTTGCTGGGTGCGATGCCCGCTCGGCCGCTGTGGAATTCACCGATTCTGGCCATGTTGTTTTTAATTTCTGCGATTTCGACCGGCATTGCATCGGTTCTCTTGAGCGACTGGATCGCGGTTAAAATTGGCAGCGCTAAATGGTGTGCCGAGCATTTAGGCTGGGATCGCGAGCGAGATACTACGGGGACTACAAATGCTGAATATCTATTAGCAGCGACAGATACAATATTCATCGGTTTTGAAATTCTGGTGATATTCCTTTACTTCATGTATGCGCATCTAACCGTTGGCGATGTAAAAATGTCGATAAAAGTATTTGAGGCAGGGGGTGCCTTAAGCGCTTATTTCTGGATTGGTGTCGTGTTGCTCGGATTAGCTATCCCGGCGATATTCGAAATTCGAAAAATATTACCCAGGTTGCTAGGAAGCGGACCCTATGTTCACAGCGGAGTAATGATCATCGTCATTCCCGCACTGGTAATAACTGGTGGTTTTTTATTACGTTACGTTATTGTGGTTGGCGGCCAGGTAGCCAAGCTAGCTGGTATCTAACTAACAAGGTTTAGGAGTGGATTATGTTATCTAGACGAGATTTTTTTAAAGCCGGCACTTTGGCGGCAGGTTCAGTAGTTGCCAGTAGTGCTGTTCTGGCAGAGCCACCAAAACGTTTGTTACAAGGTGGAAAAGATTTTTCCAGGCGCACCGGGCTTGAGCGGGAAATGAAACCCTCTGCCTGCTGGCAATGTGTGTCTCGATGCCCAAACGTGGGCTACGTCGAAGACGGCCGCCTGGTTAAAATCGAGGGTCAAATCAATTCAATCAGAACCTACGGCCGAATATGTGCCAAAGGCCAGGCGGGTGTGAACCAGTCCAACGACCCCGATCGAATATTGTACCCGATGAGACGAACTGGTAAACGCGGCGAAGGCAAATGGAAACGTGTGACGTGGGATGAAGCACTAGGTGAAATTGGCGAGCGCCTTGGCAAGCTCAAGCAGGAAGGTCATCCAGAAAAGTTTATGTTTCATTACGGTCGAATGAAGGCAAGCTCCTCGAAAATCATAAAACAATTTTTAGCAGCCTACGGTACCAGCACCATTGGTAATCACACATCAATTTGTGAAGCCGGCAAATGGACTGCCCAGGAGTTCACCTGGGGTAAACACTACGATAACTGGGACTTCGATAACACCCGTTTTGTTCTAAATTTCGGCAGCAACCTGTTTGAAGCGCACACTAATCATGTGTCGACTGCGCATCGACTGATCAATGCCATCAATGACCGCGGAGTCCGGGTGGTTTCTTTTGACGTGAGATTGTCGAATACAGTTTCAAAATCTGCAGAATGGGTTCCAGTCAAGCCGGGTACAGATTTAGCTGTAGTCCTGGCCTTGTGTAATGTCATTATGATGGAAGATCTTTACCAGAAACATGGTTTGGAATTCTTTAAGTTCTGTCGTTTCACCAAAGATGTTAATGCCACTAATGAAGAAAAAGTCGCTGCATTAAAAAACCACTTGAAAGACTATACCCCCGAGTGGGCAGAGCAGCAAAGTGGTGTCGAGGCGAGCAAAATCAGAGAGCTTGCCCGAACTTTTGCAACACTGCATCCTGCAGTGGTGATCAGCTATCGTGGCGCTGTTGCTCATCACAACGGTCATGACTGCGAACGGGCGATTCAAATGCTAGCGTCGATCACCGGTAACATTGAAATTCCCGGCAGTAGATGTCATGGTGTGGGTCCTAAATGGAAATACCCTCATGGCGCAAAAGATGTACCCAAAGCAAAAAAAATCAAGGTCACCGACGGATTTAAAGGCGAAGTGCCGTTTGCTACCCACCACATCAGCCATCGAGTTCTGGATGTCATTGCAGATGGGAGCCAGGGGCGCCCTGACATCTATATGTGGTACTGCTACCAACCGGTTTATTCCAATCCACAAACTGGCAAAAACATCGAAGTACTGAAGGACGAAACAATACTTCCGTTCACGGTGGCCGTGTCTCCGTTCTATGATGAGTCATCAGCATTGGCAGATATCATTTTGCCCGATGCAGTCTATACCGAACGCTGGGACTGGGAAGATATGGTAAGTCCCACGCAAGTGCCGGAATATTATATTCGCCAACCGTTTGTCCAGCCCCCGGGAGATGTCCGTGACTTTAAAGACGTAGTGATCGAGCTATCCGAGCGAATGGGAAAACCCCTGGGCTATAAAAGCGCTAAAGAATTCGTTCAGCGCTCTTGCGAGATGACACCGGCTGTTAAAAAAGCAGGTGGATTTGACTACATGGTAAAACACGGTGTTTATGTCGATCCCGATGAAAAGCCGCATTTTTACCGATTCAAGAAAGTTATCCCAGCAAGTAAATATGAAAGTGAAGATGTCGTTCTCGATCCTCACACCAATGTTTACTGGAACTGGAAAAAGGTCAAGGTTAAATCTCGTGAAGAAGCGTTAGCAAAAGGTTATACCCATACCAAGAAATCTGCTAAGGGCTATGTCGGACAAAAAATAGGTGACACGGTCTATAAAGGATTTCCACCGGATAAGGTGAATAAGACCGGCTACATGGAATTGTATTCGGATATCATGGAGGAAAAGGGCTTACCCGCAATGCCTACCTGGCATCAAGTGCCGGAGCACGCAGACATGGGAAATGATGAGCTTATTTTGACCACCTACAAGGTTAATGTTCAGAGTCACTCCCGGACTCAGAACTGTAAATGGTTGACCGAGATATATCACAGTAATCCAGCCTGGATCAATCCGGAAACCGCTGCAAGATTAGGCCTTAACGAAGAAGATAGAGTGAAAGTAAAGTCTTCTTTGGGTGAAATCGAAACCAAAGTGCGTGTAACCCCAGCCGTATTCCCCGGAGTAATATCTATCGCAAACCACTGTGGACACTGGGAGTATGGGCGCATGGCTTCTGGAATCTCTACGCCCGACAGTCAGGAAGATGCTGATTATGCTCGTAAATGGTGGAATGATAACGGCGTACATCCGAACTGGATAATCCCGTCTCAGGTCGATCCCATTAATGGGCAGCAGCGTTGGATGGATACTGTAGTCAAAGTCAGTAAAGTTTAATTTCAATGGATGAAATAATAAATGGCCGTCAGAGAGCAGAAAAAGAAAAATTGAAAGCCGAACTAGAGTCCCGACGGGGGCTCTATCGGCTATTTGGACAGCTATTGTTGAAAGAGATTGATCAACAATTTCTGAACCAGTTAAGAAAACCGGAATTCACTGCGGCAATAAATCAATTAGGCATATACCTGGATGAACAGGCGAATGACGATGAGTTAATGCTGGAGCAATTGGCAATCGAATTTACACGCCTGTTTCTAGGGCCAGGAAAACACATCTCCCCACACGAATCTGTTCATATAGAACAGGACGGTATCTTGAATGATGCCAACACAGTCCGGGTGAGTCAGTTTATTGAAGTAGCTGGATTTCAATTTAGAGCCGATTCAAAGAAGTACCCGGATCATATTTGTTCTGAGTTTGAATTTATGGAAGCATTGATCAGCCGCCAAATTGAGGCAATTGAAGAGGGTGATCTCGAAGAAGCCGAGACAAGTAAAATGTTACAGGAGGAGTTTCTACAGAGGCATTTAGTACTATGGATTCCGCAGTTTTGTGATGAAATCGAACTGTGTGCGAAACTACCTCTATACAAAGCATTGGGAAGAGCGATCTCCACGTTTATACAAATGGAACATAAACAAAATCTGTAGCATTGAAACCAAAGGCAGCTTCCCTGCCTAGAAGGGGCTGGGTATCCGATTGAAACGGATGATTAGTAGATGAATGTCCCATTGCTAACGGGAACCTGTAAGGCATTTTAAACACGGAAGTGGATTCAGCAATACGATTTTAAAACCAAACAAAGACCGAGCACTAAATTTAGTCTGGCAGGGGGCAATAAGGAATATTTTTTGATAGTTTAACAGCATACTCTGGCCTTCAATAAGGCTTCAATATAAAATCTGCATTTCGGGGTGTAGCTCAGCCTGGTAGAGCGCTGCCTTCGGGAGGCAGAGGTCGTAGGTTCAAATCCTGTCTCCCCGACCAGTTAAATCAATAACTTACGTGAAATATCCTCACTGCGTACGGAAAAATATACGGAATAACCAATAAAAACCACCCAAATTCGGTGGTTTCTCCAGGCTGCATTTTCTGCCCCCCTGGTGGACTAAATTTGGTACCCAGTCGCAAAGCCTATTTGCTCTTACCCGGACTGGATAATAGAGGGAATAGGAAATTATTTATGGAAAAGTGTTTGATTCCATCGCTCTCCCCCTCATCAGTGTCATTTTAAAGTTGATATATATCAATAAAGAGTAATTTAGGGTGGTATAAAATCTCCGGATAGCATCACTTAAAGCATAATGGCTGTCGTATATTAAGGTTGCAGCAAGCAGGTCATAGCCCATTTGTGATTTGGCGCACGGACCTATGACAGTTCTTATTAGCATTAGTAAATAGAGGGATTAATTAGTATGTCTGACAAGATCACTCCCAAAGAACCTGAGCATGTTTCCTGCAGTATATGTATGAAAGATATTCCGCTAGATGCGGCCAGTAGTTTTGAAGCAGTGGACTACGTAATTCATTTCTGTGGCCTGGAATGTTTTGATAAATGGAAAGAAAAGAACCAGTCCCAGCAAGAAGATGATGATTAGGCATTAGACGCTTACATCACATCTGGGAACGCATAGAAGCTTTTATCTTTTCAATTAATTCGCATCAACAGGTGAATGTGTGAACGGCTTACATCTTACAACCTGTGCGTAGCACTCAGGTCAAGTCATTTTGCGGACCAGGTGGGTTATTGCAACTTGCATGTCTAAACACCCGGCTCGCGTCGGGTCGCCACAACTTTTTGGTAGAGACCGCCAAAAAATGTTTGTTTCGACCAGGTAAAAGCAGCGCTGTCATCGGCAAGTGTTCTGATCTCGGTTTCCAGCAACTCGATGGCGAAGGGTTCGAGTTTGCGCCAGATCAGGTTCATAACACCCCGCAATGGGTGAAAGCGTCCTGGCTTGTGATAATCCACGAAGACCGCCTTGCCACCGCAGGCGACGTGATCCAGCAACCTATTGACCACGGCGCGTTTGTAGTCGCTTGGAATTTCATGCAGCAAAAAAAAGCAGGACACCACATCCCTGGGCTGGGTGCTCAGGTTGGCTGCGTCACAGATACGGACGACAGCTTGTGGAAATTCGCGGAGTTTTTCTCGGCATATGCCGGCCTGTAATGGTGAAACCTCGACTACCTCCAGTTGGCCAGGATGAGAGAGTTTTGAGGCAATTTCGGGGATTAGGGTGCCATAAACATGTGCGGTTTGAAGCACTGTTGCATCCGGGGTGATTTCCGCAAGAAGTGCCTGTTTCAGGCGTTGGTTATTTCCCCACAAAATCAGGGAAACGATGATTTCTCGATCCAGTAATTTTACATTCCGCGGATCGAGATACGCCCAGCTGTAGACTTCATGCATATAGGCAGGCATTTCTGTCGGCTGTAACGCTACTGCATCGATTGATTCCAACGGGACTTTCTTGACAGCGTCAAGTGGTGCCATAATTATCCATCCCTGTATGTGCTGGAAGGACTATTGTCCCATCTCCACTTGTTCGAGGAATCTCTCACTAGGCTCGATTTCTTCATGGACAAGATTATAGTGACAGTCGATGCAAGTCATGTTGGTTTCACGGGCCTCCTTGTGCTGCTTTTGGCCACGCTGACGAGCTGGTTTTATCGAAGATTCTTCGTGGCATTCTCGGCAGGTTATACTGTCATTTTTGCGAAACCAGTCGCGAGTGGCATACGCCAGACGGGCCCTCTCTGCATTCCAAACATCGGGGTCGTCATAGTCCAGGCTAATCTCTCCCCACATATCGCTGATACCGTTAACAACATGGGTATAGGTTGCCGTGACCAGGCCTTTTGGAATATGACAGTCCGCACAACCCGGGCGCACCCCGCTTGCAGTTGTCTGATGAGCGGAGGACTTATAGGCTTCCGTGTCGGCAATATAGCTCTGCATGGCATGGCACGAGGTGCAAAAAGCGTCTGTCGAAGTATAGTGATCCATTTGTTCGGCGCCAAGCGCAAGCAATAGACCAGCGATACCACCAACAATGATACCGATGAGAACTGTTTTACTGGGAAGCGATGGTAGCCTCATAAATATTCTCTGCTAGCCGTATTTTGATTTGGGTAAAAAAGTAATCTACCGGCTTTGGGCCGGTAGATTACTGGTGTCATCGCCACGTTACTTGATTGTCTCGGCCCTGATATCTGCATCGGCGCCAATTCCCAGAGTCAGCGGGAAGGACACCTGATGGAATCGGGTTGTGACGTTGTCGTCGTGAATGGCCAGGCCAATGGTATAGACGCTGCCGACTTTGAGGATTTTGTCATCCTCGGGGTGTCCGGTATCAAGCGTGCGTCGAAACACGAGGGTATAGACGCCGTTATCCCAGGTTCCCCTGACGTAATCGTTGTCACCAGCGGAGCCTTCGGTATTGGCGGTCAGCAAACGTCCCGGCAGGATGTCGCCTTCCTTGAAGCCCGCACCAGGGTCGTAGGCCTTGCTGTTATCTTCTTTGATGATGGCAACCATTTTAGATTGATCCGTCAGGTCGGCTTCGCGTAAGGCGATGTACCCCGTTTTTGCGGGATCGAACATAAACTTGGGCGTCATGGTTTTTTTGTCGAGGTTCCATGAAAACATTTTTTTGCCCGAGTCGAAATTACGATACTGAAGCACATATCCGTCGTCCGCCATGCCAACCGGGTTGCTGCGCGCCACTCGCCATTGCATTAAATCGGTAAAACTACCGGTTGACTTGAGTGCAGCAATCTCATCTGCACTTTTGGTCTTGTCCCAGCTTGCCGTTTCGTCGGTACGAGATGCGGGGAGGTACTTTCGGATATCGCTCTTTTTCATCTGCTTGCCGAGGTAAGCATGTCCCTTGACGTCGGATTTTTTCGGTGCGGCGGGCATATCACGCATGCTGTCATGGCAGGTCAACCAGCACCCCTGTTCGGCGAACATGGGCACTGAGCCGTCATCGATCATGATAGCCAATCGGTCTTCGTAGATCGCTGGTTGTTCGCCACTGCGGACTTTACTGTTCGCTCGATGGCTACCATACCATTGCCACTCCTTGCCGTTATAGCGGATCATATTGTGCATGCGACCTTCACGGTTGAGTTGGGACTTATACTGGAAGCGGAAATAGAGGTATTCTGAATCATGAAGCGCCTGCACGCTCAGCTCTTTGACACCCTGTTTTCCGGGAATGGGATCCGGTTCCAGGCGTCCGCCGCTAACAATCAGGTTTCCAATATCAGCCTCTTCACCTTTATGGCACGACAGGCATGCTTCTCCCTGGGCGGTTTTATTGTTGGCGCGTTTATGTTTCGAGCTTCTCAGCCACTGATAACTCGACTGTCCAGGATAGAACAACGTGACTTCCTTGACGGCTACGGTGGACCAGTCAATATCCTCCACGCCGGCCACTGCGCTATTTCCACCCAGTGTGAAAATGAGGCTGATTATGCCTGCCAGGAGAGGCAAACTCCCTTTCGTATTTGTTCGTATAGAATTTTCTTTTATCATAAAATTTAACCCCATTTTTTTGGTAGACTCGAAAGATCAATATCCATAGGTGTTATAGGCCTATAACCATTCATAATACTCCCCATAGAATCTGTTGATATGATATATATCAAGTTTTCGATTGTGATTCAAGTTTTCGATTGTGATTCAAGTTTTCGATTGTAATTGCTGTATCAGACACGGCCAATCTGTGACCCTTTCTGATCCAGGTCTGAAGTCCCGTCATTCCGGACAGTGTTTTTACTGATCCGGAATGACGGGACAGAAGTGACTCAAAGTGATAATGCTCGGAGTGATGATTCGAGGCATTTCTAGTACCTCTGTTGGGTTCCTGTTTTCTGGTAGCCCGTCAATCTGACCGACTCGATACACCTACACAAAGCTAGAGACACGCAACATAATGCCCATTGAGTATTGGAGGGGATTTTTACTTTCTAACACTTAAAATTTTGATAGAATTATACCAGCATACTAGTGCAATCCATTTTCCGTACCAACTAAGGGTGCCGTAAAAAGTTGGATTGTGCAGGCTAAACCACAGGAAGAATTAAATGAAACGATTCCTATCTGCTATTGCATTGTTGTTCCTGGCTCCGCAAATCGTAATTGCTGAGCCTAAGGAGTTTACGCCGGGTGATGCTAATAAGCCTTATGATTACACCCCTGGCGATGCTAGTAAGCCTTATGATTACACCCCTGGCGATGCTAGTAAGCCTAATGATTTCAAGCCTGCCGATTCTCAAGATTTGACGCCGGGTGACGCTGATGAACCTTATGATTACACACCAGGTACGTTTGATTACAAGCCCGGTAATCCCGATAAGTAGAAACCTGAAAATCCGGTAGCGGTTATTTACATCTCTACTGTTCGGCATGCTCGAATACGGCTGTGATAGTGAAGAATTGATTCAGATCAATTTATTGCTACAGTAAATCACCTAGTATTACTAGACTCGCCGGAAA
>JBGUEB010000026.1:0-21245 GCA_041821565.1 Gammaproteobacteria bacterium
TTAAGCAATGTTGCCTGCTGTTGAAATCTGTCAAATTCGACCTGGGTTGGCGTCAGGCGGACTTCTTCGCGCAGGTATTCACTGCTGGTCTGCGATAACGACCCTAAACTCTTTCGTAGCCAGTCGCGGGCAGTTCGCGCCTGCTGATGGATGCGGTAAGCCAGTATATCTCCGGTATAGTGAGATAGTGCTTCTTCCCAGTCTAAATCGAGGTCAGCCAATATCTTCTGCATTTGTTGCGCTACCGCGGCATCGCCGTTGATACTGATTCCACCCTGAATCGACGTGGTAACCTTGTCGTCCTGGGTTGCGAGGTTTATGAGGGCGATTAATCGACCTGAAATGGTTGCATCAACCGTTCTCGCGGGTTCATCCAGGCTTAATCGCATGCCCCAGCTGCCAGGGTGGCAGTACAAACTCAGGTCAAGATCGGTCAGATGAATTTTGATACAGTTTCCCTGTAGCTCACTGCAGCGCGCAAGCACTCGATCGTCCATCGACAGCAGCCTGTTTCCGCCGATTTCGGTAAAAGCAAGCAGGGTACTGGTAATTTCAGTGAGCATATCGACTGGAAATTTGGCGAATCAGGAATTCGGACAGGCAACGAGGATCATCGTTATCGCTCAATACTTGAAGGCGCGGTGTAATGCAACGATGCCACCAGACAGGTTATACACGTCGACCTCGTCGAAGCCGGCTTCATCAATCATCATAGTCTTCAAAGCCTGCTGGTCTGGATGCATGCGAATCGATTCGGCCAGGTACTGATAACTGGCTCGATCATGAGCGATCCATTCGCCCAGTCGCGGCAGTATCTTGAACGAGTAAAAGTCGTAGGCTTTTTCCAGCGGCTGGCAGGTTGGTTTCGAGAATTCGAGTACACACAGACGTCCGCCTGGCTTCAGGGTGCGTCGCATCGAATTGAGCGCAAGCACCTTGTCAGTAACATTGCGCAAACCGAAGGCGATGGTAATACAGTCAAGGCTATTATCTTCGAAAGGCAGAATCTCGGCATTGCACTGGATGGTTTTTATGCGATTCATCAGCCCCTTGTCAATCACCCGATCACGTCCATGCTGCAACATCGTCACATTGATATCGGCGAGATAAACCTGCCCGGTATCGCCTACCAGCCTTGCCTGTTTTATAGCGAGGTCACCGGTTCCACCGGCGAGGTCAAGCACCCGGTGCCCGGTCCGGATACCACAGAGTTCGAGGGTGAATTTTTTCCACAAATGATGTATGCCGAATGACATAACATCATTCATCAGGTCGTAGTTGCCGGCGACCGAATCAAAAATGCCGCCGACACGCGACTGCTTTTCGGATGCTGGAATCTCGTCAAAACCGAAATGGGTGGTGGAATCTTTTTGCACTGGACTGATCGCTAATGGTTAACAGGCGAACCATAGCAGATGTACGTCAATCGGTCAGTAGCTGAGACGAGAGGAATAGAGCTGATGATGGGTGCAACCCATCATCTCGACTAGTCGGTCTTACGTTCGTATCCGGCTTCCGCCAGGCGATTGAGATAGGCCTGCCATTTCAATTCGTAATTGACGCAGAGATCATGCAGGTAGTCCCAGCTATAAATGCCGGTATCGTGGTTATCGTCAAAAACCAGGCATAACGCATAGTGTCCAACCGGCTCGATACGAGAAATATTGACATCCTGTTTACCAAGTTGCAGTACCTCCTGACCGGGACCATGGCCCTGTACTTCAGCGGATGGCGAATAGACGCGTAAGTACTCAGTAGGTAATTTAAAATTTGAGCCATCGCCGAAACCAAGTTCGAGAACTCGTGAGACTTTATGGAAATTAATACTGGTCGGCCTAGTGTTGGACATTTTACGGCGGCTCCCTAAAGAATGTACTGACTCAGGTCTTCTTCCAGCGACAATTCACCGAGATGTTCGTTGACGTAGACGGCATCGATTTCGATGCTCTGGTCGGGCATGTCAGAGGCATCGAAGCTAATTGTTTCGAGCAATCGTTCCATCACCGTATGTAGACGTCTGGCGCCGATATTTTCCTGCTTTTCGTTAACCTGCCAGGCTACCTCTGCAATGCGCGCAAGACTATCATCGGTAAAGGTTAGTTGAACCCCTTCGGTTGCCATCAATGCGGTATATTGCTCGGTGAGCGAGGCATTGGGCTCACGTAGAATGCGGATGAAATCCTTCACCGTAAGTGCCGACAGTTCGACCCGAATCGGCAGCCGACCCTGTAATTCAGGTATCAGATCGCTGGGTTTGGACAGGTGAAAAGCGCCCGAGGCGATAAACAGGATATGATCGGTTTTGATCATTCCAGCCTTTGTGGAAACAGTGCAGCCCTCGACTAATGGTAACAGATCGCGCTGCACACCCTCGCGAGACACATCGGCACCACTGGTCTCCTGGCGTTTTGCAACCTTGTCGATTTCGTCAATAAAGACGATACCGTTTTGTTCTGCGTTCTCCAGTGCGGCCAGTTTTAATTCGTCTTCATTGATCATTTTCGCCGCTTCTTCATCGGTCAATAACTTCAAGGCCTCTTCGACACGCAGCTTGCGCGTCTTCTTTTTCTGGCCACCCAGATTCTGAAACATACCCTGGAGCTGGTTGGTCATGTCTTCCATGCCTGGCGGTGCCATGATTTCGACACCAAGCGACGGTAATTGCAGGTCTACCTCGATTTCCTTGTCATTGATCTTTCCCTCGCGCAGCATCTTGCGAAATTTTTGGCGCGTATTGGCGGTACTACCGTCGGCTTCTTCACGAAATTCACTGGGGCGCGGCAAGAGTACATCGAGTACCTTTTCTTCAGCCGCGTCTTCGGCACGGTGACGCACGCGGCTGACCTCGGCTTCACGCATGCCGTTTACCGAAACATCTACAAGATCACGGATGATCGACTCAACATCGCGACCAACATAGCCAACTTCGGTGAATTTAGTCGCTTCAACCTTGATGAAGGGGGCATTTGCCAGGCGCGCCAGGCGGCGTGCAATTTCGGTTTTACCAACCCCGGTAGGTCCCATCATCAATATATTCTTGGGCGTGATTTCGTTACGCAGTTCCTCGTTTACCTGTTGGCGGCGCCAGCGATTGCGCAGCGCTATCGCAACTGCACGCTTGGCATCGTCCTGGCCGATGATGTGGTTGTCGAGTTCTTGCGTGATTTCACGCGGCGTCATCGGCGATTGGGTTATATATTTGTTGTCCACGATCATTTCTTGCCGTAGTTAAGTTCTTCGAAATTATGATTTAGATTGGTATAAATGCAAATTTGGCCAGCGATCTGAAGACCCTTTTCAACTATTTCACGCGCATTCATTTCTGTTGTATCAAGCATTGCCCGCGCCGCTGCCTGTGCATAGGCGCCACCCGAACCAATTGCCATCAGGCTATCCTCGGGTTCGATAACGTCACCATTACCCGAGATAATTAATGAGGCTTCCTCGTTGGCGACGCATAAAAGGGCTTCGAGTCGGCGCAGTGCTCTACTGGAGCGCCATTCTTTCGCCAGCTCTACCGCGGCGCGCACCATTTGGCCCCCGTGTTTTTCGAGCTTGCCTTCGAATAGTTCGAATAACAGAAAGGCATCGGCGGTGCCGCCGGCAAACCCCGCGATTACCTGGTTTTTGTAGAGTCGGCGCACTTTTTTGGCGTTACCTTTCATGATCGTGTCACCCATACTAACCTGCCCGTCACCACCGATCACGACACTATCGCCACGCCGAACGGAAAGGATTGTAGTGCCTCTATATTGATCCAAGATAATACCTCAGGTAATTATTCAACCAGGAATTTTATATAAGGCCCATAGGGGGTAAATTCAAGACTTTCTTTTCGCGCGGGGGTGGGCCGAATCGTAAACTCTGGCCAGGTGCTGAAAGTCGAGGTGGGTATAAATCTGTGTGGTATTAATATTAGCGTGTCCCAGCAATTCCTGTACGGCACGCAAATCACCGCTCGACTCGAGCATATGGGTGGCAAAAGAATGCCGTAATGCGTGCGGTGATAGCTGCTGATCGAGCGACTGTCGTTTAACCAGTGCATTTAGCCTGCTTTGCACATTACGGTGTGAAATGCGCTTTCCCTGCTTACTTAAAAACAATGCCTGCTGGTCTTCGTCCCGACAAAAATTCCGGCGAATTCTTAACCAGCGGCGAACGGCATCGATTGCCTTCGCACCGATTGGCAGGTAACGGGTCTTATTGCCCTTGCCGGTAACGATGAGTTGCTGTTGGCCAGGATCAATATCGGTTAAATCAATGCCAACCAGTTCGGCGAGGCGCAGTCCCGACGAATATATCAACTCGAACATTGCCAGGTCCCGCACCATTAATTCATCGTCGTTGTCTTGATGGTGAAGTAATTGGCCTAATTGTTCGGCATCGCAGGTTTTGGGCAATCGGTGGTCACTTTTTGGTGCACTGACCTCCTTTGCCGGATTGCTTTTCATCACCCCCTGGCGAATAAGGAATTGATAAAAGCTGCGGATCGAGGACAGCTCGCGTTGTATCGAGCGGCTTTTCAGGCCGTTACGAAATCGGTAAGCCGCGTAAGCACTGACCTCGTTAAAGGATACCTGGCTCCAGGAATCAATGTCACGCGCGAGCAGAAATTCAGCCAGCTTGCTGAGATCACGCGCATAATTCTTGCAGGTATGCGGGGAGTAATACTTTTCACTACGCAACATCTGGATAAAATTTTCCAGATGTTTTTCGGGTTTCATGGCTAGCCTACATATTGTACGAAGGGAACGAATGCCAGGGGAAATCTGGCAAACGCGGCAAGTTGCTCCTGCATTGCTCTAGCACCGACATCCATGTCGGCGAAGGCTGGACGATCGCCCGCCAATGCATAGCAATAGCTATGGATCAAGGGGGATCGTTCAGGATTGACAGCCAGATTTTTCCTGGCTTCGTTCAGACGCAAACTGTCATAAAAACAATTCATCTTAGTTCGGCACTATTCCTCTATAAGTCGGCAGCTTATGTAACTCGGAGCACGGCCTTGGTGCAATATGAAGGCTATGCGCTCAATAATCCTTGTATACGGGTGCTGACCAGTTCACCAAGTTGTTCCAGAAATATAGTTCCCATATCCTGGTTAAAGCGTTCCTTGCTACCACTGCCGAGGCAGAGCAAACCGAGTTCACTGGTATGATAAAGCGGTACCAGGGCACAGGACTCAACCTTGATGTCGACCCCGAACAGTTCACAGATCACCGGGTCTTCGAACCGCCCGCAGACAGGTTTACGTTGTTCCAGCCAGGGCTGTATTGTATCGACAATGCCACTTTTATGATCCAGGTAGTGGGCACTCAGCCGGTTCTTTTTATCGCTTATGCCTGGCAGAAACTTAAAGCGAACATAGTCGGTGTAGAAAAAAGTCTGGACCTGGTCCTGGACCATGGCGAGCACATCGTGTAATTGATCGGCACTCAACAACTCTATCGAAAGACGATGAAAGCGTTGATTCAACTCTTCATTTTCACGCGCAATACTAACCAGTTCCGACAGCTTCTTTTTCAAGGCCCGGTTTTCGCTACGCAGAATTTTCAACTGTCGTTCTACCAGTGAGGCAACGTCACCACCATGATGTGGAATTGACAGGGCCGTGAAAACCTCTGGATAAGACTCCAGCACTTCAGGATTCTTTTGCAAATAGTCGATTACCTTCGCCTCTTCGGACTGAGGGTTTTCGTCTGGTTTTGCCGTTGTTTTACTCATTATTTATTTCACCATGAAATGCCATTACGGTTTCACCCGTCATCATAACGGGGTTTCCCTCGCCTTGCCATTCGAGTTTGAGGTCGCCGCCGAGAAGATGGGCCTGTGCCTCTTGACCGAGTAGCCCCAGACGTTGGCCAGCGACAAATGCGGCGCAGGCGCCACTGCCACAGGCACTGGTCTCACCGACACCGCGTTCAAACACGCGCAGATTAAAATTAGCCCGGTCGATAATTTGCATGAAACCGACATTTACGCGTTGCGGAAAAAATGGGTGCGACTCCAACAAGGGACCCAGGGTCTCGATATTGGCCCTGGATACATCATCAACCTGAATCACAATATGCGGGTTACCGATCGCCAGGGCACTGAACTGGATCGTATGGCCATTGATATCGAGCGAATATTGATCTTCCCGCGTTTCCGTATCCAACGGTATACGACGCGGATCGAACTGGGGGATGCCCATATTCACTCGAACGCGGGTATCATCCAGCATTTCCAGCTTTATCAAGCCGCTATTGGTTTCAACCGTTATCACATCGAGATCGGTCAATTTTTGTTCACGTACAAAGCGCGCGAAGCAGCGGGCACCATTGCCGCATTGTTCCACTTCACCGCCATCGGCATTAAAAATACGATATTTAAACGCGGCCTGGCTGGTTTCGGCCGCCTCGACGACCAAAAGTTGATCAAAACCAATGCCGGTATTGCGCCGGGCCCAGTCACGAATTCGCTCTGGTTCGGGCACAAAGTCCTGGTTAATCGCATCGATAACGATGAAATCATTGCCCAGTCCGTGCATTTTCGAAAATTTTAATCGCATTAATTACACCGGTTCAGGGTAGTACCGACTCACCCCGGATCAGGTCATCGAATACTTCACGCTCCCGCACACAATAATGCTTATCGCCATCGACCATGACTTCGGCTGCGCGGTTACGTGAATTGTAGTTTGAAGCCATCGAAAATCCATAGGCGCCTGCCGATCTTATCGCCAGCAAGTCATGTTGTGCTATTTGCATTTCACGGTCCTTGCCGAGAAAGTCACTCGATTCGCAGATTGCGCCGACGATGTCATAAAGCTTCGAAGGCTGATCACTGTTACGCTCAACCCGAATGATTTCGAGCCAGGCACTATATAGTGAAGGTCGCAGCATATCGTTCATGGCAGCATCGATTACGGCAAAGTTTTTGTCTTGCGAATGCTTGATGTAGTTGACCTGGCTAACCAGCAAGCCCGCATTTCCAGCGATAGCCCGCCCCGGCTCGATCAGGATTCTGCCTTCGAAACCATCGAGTTGATTTTTTAATGCTTCAGACCATTCTTTCGGTAAAGGTGGTGTTTCGTCCTTATAACGAATGCCAAGCCCACCACCAAGATCGAGATGTTGAATATGAATGCCTTTGACCTGTAGCTGCTGGATCAGGTAGAGCAATCGCTCGAGTGCGTCGATGTAGGGGGACAATTCGGTGAGTTGGGAACCGATATGACAATCGATGCCGATCACGTCCAGGTGAGCCATCTCGCTGGCCCGCTGGTAAACGCGTTCAGCGTCGTTGAAATTAATGCCAAACTTGTTTTCTTTTAATCCAGTGGAAATATAGGGGTGCGTTTTCGCATCGACGTCAGGATTAACCCGAAACGATACTCTTGCCACCTGCTTTTTATGTTCGGCTATCTGGTTGAGGAGAACAAGTTCCTGTTCCGATTCAACGTTAAAACAGTGGATGCCACAATCCAGCGCCATTTCTATTTCTTGCGGCAGCTTGCCAACACCGGAGAACACGATTTTGTCCGGTTCTCCACCAGCGGCTAGGACGCGCTGCAATTCGCCTCCGGAAACGATGTCGAAACCAGATCCAAGTCGCGCCAATACATTCAGTACCGCCAGGTTCGAGTTGGCCTTCACCGCGTAACAAACCAGGTGGTCACGACCTGCGAGGGCCTGGTCAAAGGCATGCCAGTGTCGTTCCAGCGTCGCGCGCGAATAAACGTACAGGGGGGTGCCGTAGGTTTCAGCCAGGCTGCTGATCGCGACGTCTTCGCAATACAGGGCATTGTCTTTGTAATTGAAATGATCCAATGGTTTATGAGCCTATAGATATGAATTAACTGGTGCTTTTTGATTTCTCATCATCGTCTTCGGGTAGCGTCAAAGGCCCCTTTTGGCCGCATCCCGATAACCCGACCGTTACGAATATAAATAGCAATACGATGACTAATTGATTGCGCATGACTGTGGTTCCGTTAAAGGCGTTATTATGTTGCGGGGGCAGACGATAAACAAGTTGAGATTAGGGGCCAGGATTGTTGTCGATTTATTAATATCGGATGGTTCGGCTCTGTTTATATGAACCAGCGCATCCAGCCTAAAAATAAGTGGTCCTGAAGGTTAATGCCATTTCTACTACGCGAAGCGACATGAAAATATACAGGGCGATGAGTCCTACAATCAATGCTGTATGATGTTTGAGCCTGGAAATTCTTCTGATGCCATCCAGTAGATTCAGAATGATTAAAATACAGGCCAGTATAACGACACCAATTCCCGAATATTTATATGAAATGAAACCCAAAATTGACTCGGTGTCGGGCCTCATTTCCTGCAGGCCAATGGCCAGTATAAAGGCACAGAGCAGGAAGTTGCGGGCGTGATCAAACACGGCCTTTGCCAGACCGATACTCAGTGCATGGTTTATTTGCTCGAAGCCCTTCATTCGGAATACGGTTGCATCTAAATGCCTGACTGGTCCGGCAAATGCTGTGCTGGTTTATCGGTACTGGGGAGGCTAAATCGCAGTATCAGGAAACCGACAATACCAGAGAGCGCCGAACCTATTATTATGCCGAGGCGTTCATCGAAAAACAGGTTTACGCCAGTTTCTTCGAAGGCTAGTGAACCGATGAACAGGCTCATGGTGAAACCGATTCCACAGAGCGCGGCGGTACCATAAAGTGAAATCCAGGAAATGCCTTCTGGCAAACGCGACATGCCGAGCTGAATGGCAATCCAGCAGAGTCCGAAAACGCCGAGCTGCTTGCCAACAAACAATCCAAGCGCAATTCCCAGTGGAACATTATGGAGGACTTCGGCGATACCAACGCCGGTGAGATTTATGCCAGCATTGACGAAGGCAAAAATCGGCAATATAAAAAAAGCGACGATGGTGTGCAAATCATGCTCGATATCCTTAAGCGGAGACGATTCCGGTTTATGTTTTGATTGCATTGGGATAAACATTGCCAACACCACGCCTGCTAATGTCGCATGAACGCCGGATTTCAGGGTCGCTATCCACATCACGATGCCGAACGTAATGTATACGCTTTTGGAGGCTGTATTGCGTCGGTTAACAAAAAATAATATGACAATACAGATTGCGACGACGACAAGAGCCCATTGTGAAATATTGGTTGTGTAAAAAATAGCGATGATAATGACCGCGCCGATATCATCGAATATGGCTAACGAGGTCAGGAATACCTTGATGCTGGTGGGTACTCTCGAACCCAGCAGTGATAATACGCCCAGCGCAAAGGCTATGTCGGTCGCCGCTGGAATGGCCCAGCCAGCCATCGCCGCCTTATCATCCGAGTTGAAATAAACATAAATCAGGGCAGGAACCGCCATGCCACCGATGGCGCCAATACCAGGTAGAATAATATTTCGCCTGTCCGAAAGTTCTCCTTCAATAAATTCGCGTTTCAGTTCAAGCCCGACCAGGAAGAAGAACACCGCCATGAAACCATCGTTAACCCAGAGTAAAAAAGGCTTGGCGACTTCCAAAGCACCGACCTGGACTACCACGGGAGTATCGAGCAGCAGAGCGTAATAATGGCTTAAAGGCGAGTTAACGATTACCAGGGCCAGTACCGCAGCGACCATGAGAATGATGCCACTGGCTGATTCCAGTCTAAAAAAACTCGTCAGGTACCAGTCGTTTTTACTGTTATTATCCATAAAGTTCTTGTATTTTCCAATCAGTCAAAAAACCGGATTAAAGGGTTTCACCCACGTTACGACCAACCCCTGACCTTAGTCTGCATTAACACTAATTCGGGATATAAAGCCATCATCGCTAAACTCGATATGTTCGAGGCCACGGCGTTCGATTTTGTTGCCCGTAGCGGCTTCGGTGGCAGTCATGATGAACTCAAATTCGACCAGGTTATTCCTGGTATGTCGATAGTCGGTGACCTGCCAATGTACATCGGGAAAGCGGCTAAAGAAACCAGCCATCATCTCGCCAATGGCTTCTCTGCCTGAGAATTCGCCGACACTGGATGACTGGTAGTTAGCAGAACAGGAAAACATCGGCAATATCATGACCAGCGAATGCGCGTTCGACAGGGCCACGTAAGCCTTCGCCAGTTCGATTCGTTCCGCTTCAGTTTTCAGAATAACACTCCTGAATTCCCCTGCTTGTTAAACAAACCGATCTATTGCTGCTCCTCAAGTATTTTCATGTTCTTTTGCTTGTGTCTCCAGGCAGCACCCATGCTTTCTCTCAGGTTCTCCGGTAAAGCTTCAACGGGTACCACTAAATCACTATCAACTGGCCATTCTTCAAGCAAGTGAGGCAGATATCCTTCCGGATAATAGAGCTTCGGATCAATCTGCTGCTCGCGAACAAAAGGTTCCTGAATTTTTTCACGAGTAGTGGGCGGATGAGGCACAATCAATTGGCCATTGGTGAAGTCAAATTGCGGAGCACGGCTATTCGGATAATCCGGCAAAATACCTTCTCTTACCCAAACTAAATCTTTGGTCATATTCACTACTATTCCATCAGGTGCACCAAAATGATAAGGGCCTTTCCAGTGTTCGCGAACCTCGGCAACGGTTTCTTCGTTCAGAAATGGATCGAAATTCATATGCGTGGTCATAAACATCCTTGGCTTGATTTGATTCGCGAGGTAGCCGGAGGCGTAGGCTGGAGTGTGGTGTG
This sequence comes from Gammaproteobacteria bacterium, assembly GCA_041821565.1. Taxonomy (GTDB): domain Bacteria; phylum Pseudomonadota; class Gammaproteobacteria. The sequence goes on from JBGUEB010000026.1 coordinate 10,678, forward strand.
TATCGACTGTGTAACGTGCCAAAAATGGAGGAACACCTTGAACGCCAGAATTGATTTCCATCAGTTCGGGTTGCAATTCAGTGACATAAAGGTCGCAGCCTTTCGCGTACTTAACATCAAGTTTGCTGGGACGACCGTCCCCGGTCCAGACAAAGCACATACCATTCCAGTCCAGGCGATAGCCTGAGGCGCCGTCTTTCGCATGGGAGCGTTGCCAGTGGATCACTTTTACACCATTTTTATCGTAGATAGTCCCGCCGTTGTCACGGAAATCGAATTCATGAACCCTTACGTCCCAGCCTTTGCCTACAGGGAATACGCTAAAAGCATCACGATGCCACCCTAGCATCATTTTCATGCCTTCGACCATGGTATTGGTTCCGTATTCAGGTGTGCGCCCGGAAGGTCCGTAAATATTCAGATTTTCGTGCCATCCACCAGCCCAGGTACCAAACATGTACAGGTAGGGTAATGAGCCAAAGTGGTCGACGTGCAAGTGGGTGATGAAAACAGTTTTTATTTGATTGAGTGCTACTCTTGCGGCAACGTAGTTGGCGACCGCTCCCTCACCCATATCAAACACGAAATTGTCCCCGTTGCCTAACTCTACATAAATGGATGTGTTCATTTGACCCGGTCGAATATTAGGTGCCGTACCCATAAAGGTGACTCGCATTTCATTCGGCTGAACCTCTTCGGTACCGGGGAACCAGTTGGCAGCGCTTTTTAGCCAGGGCATGGGTCGGACCCCTTCAAACAACAAGCCCTCCTTCCAGCGTCCGCCGGGTACGCCGCCCGTCAGTGCATTTTCAATATCAGCTCCACTTGAAGGTGTCTGAACAGGAACTGGTGCTGCCGTTGCGACGCCTGTGGTTAAACAAAAGGCCAGGGTGGTTAGAACATAGAAATATTTTATGCCTTGCATTGAGTAGTTCTCCTTGGATTATTCGTTTTTTAGAAAGCCCAGTAAAATTCTTTGAGCATGGGCTAGGGTTTAAGTTCATGCCGAAGGGGATTATAAATAATTGTCGTGTACCAGCAAATCTGTTCGAAAACAAAGCGCTTCGATTTAGTCAGGCTTGCTGGTCTTGGCGGTCACTTCAATTTCCAGCTTGATGCGTTCATCAACCAGTTCAGCGACAAACATCGTAGCAGCAGGTCGTGCCCTGCCCAGGTATTTTTTGAAAACCGGCCAGCAGGGCTCGAAATCTAGCCTGTCGGGTAATATATAATGGACGCGTACAACGTCATCCAGGCTGCTGCCGGCCTCAAGCAATGCCTTTTCGATATTTCTAAGACACTGTTCGGCCTGTTCGATCAGGTCATCCGATATACTCATAGCCGTGTAGTCATAACCGGTAGTACCGGCGACATAAACAGTATCGCCATCAACGACGGCGCGCGAATAACCAACGTTCTCTTCGAATTCCGAGCCACTCGATATCAGTTTGCGGGTCAATTCTATTCTCCTTAAAAAACTTATTGGGTTAACGATCTTCTGCGGGGATATTCTTTACGCTTAGCGAGAAATCGGCAAGATCCCGCTCGTTATACTTTGTATGAATTCGGGTGGTTGATGCGGGCTGATGCTGCAGGCTCACGCCGGATCTGCGCGCGACAGCCGGCCGTATCGGTCTGGCGACAAAACCACCACCGCAATTTGGGCATACATTTTTGAGGACTGTTTCTACGCAATTGGCGCAGAAAGTACATTCATAAGTGCAGATCCGTGCATCGGTCGAAGTCGGTGGCAAGTCTTTATCGCATAGTTCACAGTTGGGACGAAGTTCTAACATGGCTGGCCCTCAATTCGATCGTGAAATAGTAATCGGTGGTGCATTATAACTTCAACTTTAGTCCTTCGTGGCTTGCCTGAAAGCCCAGGGTTTCATAGAAACGAATCGCCCCGGGTCTTGTTTTATCTGAAGTGAGTTGAACCAGTTTGCAGTCTTTTTGCCTGGCACGGTTGATCGCCCACTCAAACAATTTTGTGCCCAGGCCCATGCCTCTAAATTGACTTTGAATTCGAACACTCTCGATCAAACAGCGCCAGGATCCACGATGCGATAGATAAGGAATAAAGGTTAATTGCAGCATACCGACAAGGGCGTTATCACTCTCAGCCACCACCAGCTCATTATTAGGGTCGGATTCAATGTTCTCGAACGCAGAGCAGTAAGCCTGATCCAGGGGTATCGAGGCATCTTCCCTCTGTGCTCCAAGCTCGTCGTCGGCTAACATTTCAACCAGTAACTGAAGGTCGGACCCTCTGGCATCTCGAAAAATTAAATCCATGGTTTAGTCCAGCCGCTCAACTATCGGGTGTTCGAAGTAGCCCATTCTGGCTGAGGTCCCATGACTTCCATTGATAATACACATTGGGCCGAATCGACCGGCAGGGTATCGCAGCAAGCGGTTGTCACAAAGCCCTCGGTCGAGTACCTGGGCGGGTAGTCGACGCAGCTCGCGTTCGGAACCAGGTATTCCCGCGTCATCGTGCCATCGGCAAATCTCTCTGGATCGGGTGCTGCACACTGTGCCACTGAGCGCGATCGTGAAACCTTGCCGACAATAACCACGGCCGATGAATGGTCGAGTATAGCCTGGGCCTGCCTTTGATTTATTCCCAACCGTTGAAGCCTTCGTCCATCCGGTATTACCCCGGAAACTACCTGGCAGGATACAACGCTGACCTTTTCCACATAACATGCAACCGGCAGGCATTCGCCCTGCGCTATGCCGCTAATCTGCAACAGAAAAATAAGCAGGAATATGCTGTAACGTGTTTTCATGTTAATTGCTCTCATCAGAGGCGATCAAGCATAAACTGGATAATAAAAGCGTTAGCAATATCGATAAAAAAAGCACCCACCAGCGGTACGACGATGAATGCCTTTGGTGATGCACCGAATTTTCTGGTTACCGCTGTCATGTTGGCAATCGCAGTGGGTGTTGCTCCCATCGCCAGTCCGGCGTAACCGGCAGACATAACTGCGGCATCATAGTTATGCCCCAGAACCCTGAACAATATGACAACAACAAAAAAGGTGATTAATATCACCTGTGCCAGCAGCAACAGCAGGATAGGACCGGCCAGGTCGATCAGTGTCCACAACTGCAGGCTCATCAACGACATCGCCAGAAATAAACTTAAACTCAGATCAGAAACCAGCGCCAGGCTCGGAGTGCCTGTGGGCCAGTGCATTTTTTTAAACAGGAACGGCACGGTGTTGGTTAGCAAAATGCCGGCAAACAGGCAACTAACAAACATGGGTAACTGAACCCCCAGATAAACTAATAAGCGGTTCAAATTTATGCCGATGCCGACTGCAATACCGACTATCAATATGACGTTCAGCATCATATCCACATCTATCTCTTTATGTTTATCATCAAGTGGTGTACCCACGGTGATGTGCTCTGTACTGGTCGTTTCCAGTTTATGGCGTTGAATCAAAAACTGCGCTATTGGTCCGCCGATGATACCCCCTAACACCAGGCCAAAGGTTGCACAGGCAATACCGATTTCGACCGCGTTGCTAATGCCATAATTATCACGGAATACAGGGGCCCAGGCAATCGCGGTACCATGACCACCGCTCAGAGAAACCGAACTGCCCAGTATCCCGATCGGTTTCTCCATGCCGCTAATTGTGGCAACCGACAGGCCGGTGAGATTTTGTAGAAACAGGTATACCACGGCGAGCACCAGCAAAATGACCAGACTCTTGCCACCCTGTACCAGCGTACTGAAACGCGAAGAGAGCCCGATCGTGGTAAAGAAGACAATTAGAAGATTGTCCCTCGATTCCAGTGCGAACTGAAAATTAAAGTCGAATGAAAAATATATGATGGCAAATATCAATGATGCCAGAACACCGCCGGTGACCGGCTCCGGAATATTATAGTTTTGAAACAGGCCAATTTTTTTATTCAGGTACTTGCCAATAAACAGGACCAGGATGGCAATGATAATGGTTTGTCTTGCATCGAGGTCCATCAGCTTATTTTCTCCGTGTTAATCATTACCTGGCAGGTGGGAAGGGTCCAATACCCGTTTTGTGTTCGTAGCACCAGCCCCAGTCGTCTCCGGATTCAAATGACTGCATGGTGGCATGGCCGGTTTCATGGAAGTGAGCGGTAGCATGCTGGCCCGGGGTACTATCACAACAACCGACATATCCACAGGTCCGGCAGATACGCAGTTGCACCGCTTGCTGGCCAAGTTTTAGACATTGCTCGCAATTTTCAGATTGAGGCTCCGGAACAGGGCCTTCGATTAAATGGTCACAACTTTTTTCATACATGAAACTATTCTCCGGGACTAACTAGTACATATTGTCGATGCTGGCAACTTGTGCTCAGTAGCCCATGGCACAGCCATCCTTGCGGTTTTCCGAGGCGCCATGATACACCCCCTGCTCGGCATCGTAATATATTCCCTGGTAGCCGCCGAATTGTCCGACACTGCGCTTAACCTTATGCCCCTTGTTGCGTAACCCTTCGCTGACTGCATCGCTAATCCCGCTTTCTATTTCGATTGCTCCGTCAGCTTCTCGAGTACGGGCCGCTTCACCGGCTTCTTGCGCATTCATGCCGAAAACGAACATGTTCAAAAACACCTGCACGTGCCCTTGCGGTTGCATCTCACCACCCATCACGCCATAACAAAATACTGGTTTATTTTCACGCATTACCATCGCTGGAATAATCGTATGTAAGGGACGTTTGGATGGCTCGATGCGGTTCAGGTGATTTTCTTCGAGTGAAAAAAGAGCGCCACGGTTTTGCAGACTGATACCGGTGCCCGGTACCACATAACCCGAGCCAAAGTTATCGTAAGTTGAGTTGATGAAAGACACCATGTTGCCATCACGGTCAGCGGTAGCGAGGTAGACAGTGTCATCGCCGATTTCGAGTTTCGATTCTGGAAAGCTTTGCGCCCGATTGGTATCGATTCGTGCGCGTTGCCGGTTAGCGTATTCCTTCGAAATCAGTTGTTCGACCGGTAACTTACGAACATCGAGATCAGTAACGAAGCTGTCGCGGTCAGTATAGGCCAGTTTCTTGGCCTCGGTGAGAACATGAATATACTCCGCGGAATTGTGGCCTAGTGCGGCAAGATCGTAACCTTCGAGAATATTGAGCATTTCGAGCGCAACAATACCCTGCCCGTTTGGCGGCAGCTCGAAAAGCTGGTAACCGCCAAAATCGGTGCTCACCGGTTCAACCCAGGTTGAGCTGTGATCGGCCAGATCGGAAGCACGTAGTAAGCTACCTTCCGCTTCCAGGTAAGAGGCGATCTTATCGGCTATTTCGCCGTGATAAAAAGCATCGATGCCGCCGCTGGCGAGACTACGCAATGTGTTGGCAATATCAGTCTGCCGAAATACCTCGCCCAGTCTGGGCGAGCGCCAGCCATTACCTTCTGGGATTAAATAGGTTTGCGCGAACTCGGGCCGACCTTTGAATCGCAGCCCTTCAATCCAGGCCTGTGCGATCACTTCGCTGACCGGGAATCCTTCCTCGGCGTAGCGAATCGAATCGGCCAGGGTATCGGCGAGCGATAATGAACCAAATTCGTCGAGTAGCGTCACCCAGCCGTGAACCGTACCTGGAACCGTGACTGTATCGATGCCAGTAATGCTGTCACAGCCCTTATGCCGGAAGTACTCAAGATTGGCGGTGCTGGCGCAGCGACCACTGCCGTTGAGACCAATCAGTTTCTGATCGCGTGCAGACCAGGCCAACACGTACATGTCGCCGCCAATGCCGGTACTCATCGGTTCGACAACATTCAGGGATGCCGCCATCGCCACCGCGGCGTCGAAGGCATTACCGCCCTGACGTAAAATATTCAAACCGGTCTGGCTGGCGAGTGGCTGGCTTGAACAGACCATGCCGTTACTGCCAAGGACTAGCGAACGTGCCGATCTGGTAGCGGATGGGCGGTCATAGGGCTGGATCATAGTTAACAAGTCTCTTTGGTAAATGTCCACGACTCTTGCCGTGGACACTGGATGTTAATTGTCAGGCATCTCTGCGTAGATGGTATTCATGTCGGATCGTTCAGTACAGTAATAATGAACCCCGACCTAAACCCGGTGCATAATCAGCGTTAATATTCCATCGATTGTTATGATGTCACTCCTGCGCACTCACAGGAGTGTTTGCAAAATAATGTAGACGCCAAGAAGCAGTATGCCGATAAAGAAAATCTGGCGAAAGCGAGCTTCCGGGAGTTTTCGTCGAATCCTTTGGCCAGCGACCATGCCGACTGCAGCCGGTACCACGGCCATTGCTGACACCAGGCCTAGCTCAGGCGTTAACAGATTATTGGTATGGAGTGCGAATGCCAGTGCTAGCGTGGACGCGGTAAACAAAATGCCCATGGCCTGAACCAGCGTGTCGCGCGGCAAACCGATACTTTGCAAATACATGACACCGGGTACGACAAAAGAACCGGTCATGCCGGTTAGAATACCATTTACGGTTCCAAAAACCGGCCCGGCCCAGGGTTCGGCCTGGCTGCTGATGGACATATGAAACCCAACCAGGCTCAGTAACGAATAACACACTAACAATCCGCCAAGCAAGATCGACAGTAGTGCAAGATCCAGGCGTGTCAGCGCCGTCGCACCAGCCAGGACGGTTAATGTCGCCATCAACAGAAACGGCCATAGGCGCCGTAGCAGTTCGAGTGCTTTGCCACCGGCAATGGCTTGCCACAGGTTTGTCATAAAAGAAGGAATAATCAGCAGCGCCATTGCGGTGGTCAGATCAAGCGTTGCTGCCAGTAAACCCAGGCTTAATGTCGGCAGGCCAAGACCGATAACGCCTTTCACAGCGCCCGCGAGTAAGAAGGTTGCCGCAATCACGATGACAGAGCTTAGATCGAACATGGCATCAGCTTATTTTCCAATCGGTGCCCTATTATTGACAGAAGAATAGTAACCATGATCTTTTAACTGTTTATCATGCAGCCTGGAGAGCATGCCGATGGCGAGTAAAGCGCCGAGTAAGGCGAGTGCCATATCCGATTGTGTATCCCAGATATAGCCCTGTGTTCCGAGAAACGCTTCCGCGCTCTCTCCTGAGGCCAGCGCTACCCACCATTCGATGATTTCATAGAAAGCACTAAGTGCAAGGCAAAAGCAGATAATATACAGATTACGCCAGGTAGACCCATTGACCACATTTTTCCGAATCAATAGCTCCCTGGCAATCATTGCAGGAACAAACCCCTGGACAAAATGGCCAAGCTTATCGTAATTATTTCTTTCGAATCCAAAAATGGGTTTTATATAATCGAATAATGGCACTTCAGCATAGGTGTAATGGCCGCCTATCATTAAAACCAGGCAGTGAAAAAGTATCAGGCCGTACAATAACGGGGTCAGCTTGAATCGTTTGTAAGTTGCTGCGAGTACAATGGCACCAATTATGGCTGGCAGTACTTCGAGCAACCAGGTGAGCTGGTCTTTCGGGTTTATGCCAGACCACGCCAACACGGCCAGAAAAATTGCAGCCCACAAATACTTAATAATGCATACCTCTAACCCACATTTAGCTGGAAAAATTGATTGGGCTCACTATGAGCTGTTCTTGCAATTTTCCAGGAAGTCCCGTGTGGTTGTGACCGATGCGAAGGGAATACTCAATGCCGCCATAAATGATACATGTACCTGTGTCGAGTCTATAGTATTCCCCTCAAACTCTAGATCTCTTGTTGCGCACGCATCGGATACAAGTTCACAAGAATAGCCCAGATCAAATCCGGCACGGACAGTTGAATCGATGCACATATGGCTCATAGCGCCACAGACAACAATACTTGATATGTTTGCTTTTCGTAATATCTTATCAAGTCCAGTTTCACGAAATGCGTTGGGATAGTTTTTGGTTAATACCACCTCGTTCTCTTTTGGTCTGACACTGTCATGGATTTCGCAGCCCTTCGTATTTGGAACAAAAAATGTTGCGCCCTCTCTACTGGCTAAATGCTGAATGTGATATATGGGAAAGTCATATTCCCTGAATTTCTCTAGCAATTGCCTGCAATTGTTCGCGGCAGTATCCATGCTAGCCAGTTCCATGCTTCCACCCCTGAAATAGTCGTTTTGCACATCAACAATTATTAAAGCTTTAACCATGGGTTTTCTCCTTTACTCGATTTTTTCCTGGGCAGGACGTTTTGGAACGATCTCATAATCTTCGGTAATCGATTTAAGCGTCCTGGCCATCGATCTTATCTGCGAGCTAGTCAAATAGATAAAATACCCGACAACACCTAATAATAGAAATATACCCGAAAAGATAATTATGAGCCACCTGGACACCGAGTCATCAACTGACTGAATAGTCGGTTGAATTGTAGTTTGCTGCGCAGTTACTAGTGCATCAGACACAAGGTTATCAATCGCCTGTCCTGTCTGGACAATACTTGTGTCAAAAGACTGCATAAGGCGATTTGTTTCTTCTATAACAGCGCTGAATGCCTGTAATTGTTCTGGCGTCATTTTCTCTGGATTCGGATCGATTTTACTGATTTTTTTTGCTAGATTCAGAGATGCCTTCTTTAAAATGCTGGCTGATTCATCTAGTCCATGAAGTTCAAATGTGACATTAATAAATTTACCCTGGTTAGCGGGAATAGGAACTTCCTCTGCCATTACCGGTGGTGCCAGGAATAAGGCGAGTAGAATTAATAACTGGGCTTTGATGGTAACTAGCATAGATAAATTCATTGTGATCGAGCGTCCGGCACCGTAGGTGCGTAATCGATTTTCTTATCAAAAGTCATTTTATTGCCATAGTACCCAGTAAACGCTAACGATAAAAATGGTCATTGAAATTATAAACGGTGATATTCCTTGCATCAGTCATTTGTGCATCCTCTAATTTACATAACGCTCGCATCAGCAGCAAAGTGAACGCGCAGCGGGCAATTTGTCCGGCTGCATGCGCTGTTGTTATGTGGCATATTCCTTTTTCTAGTGTGACTGACTATTGAGCCATGAACTTAAAAGGGATGTATCTTTCACCATAAGATTTTGACCAATCTTTAAGGTCAGGTGCGCGACCAAACCCGTGGGTATAGATCCGTTCCAGGGCGGTCACCTGGCTTGAGCCCATGTTCTGTCATGATCGCGCTGTGATCTGGGTCCATCCCGCAGTCCCTAAACTTGATGCGCACGTCATCGCCCAGCCACTTGGTAGTAAAAACTCGCAAGTCGGTGTCTTTGTGCAGTCTGCCCGATCCGCCATGTATGATCCGGCTGTTGAAAGCCACACAGTCGCCCGGTTGCATGTCCCAGCTTACGACACCGAAGCTTTTGGGATCAGCATCGATGTCTGGGAATGCAGTTTCTGCGATGCCTGAGAAATCGACCTGGTCAACTGCTGTTTTGCCATCCGGATTTAGATCGCCGAAATTGTACTGGTAAAACATGGAGTCAAGTCGGTGAGAGCCGGGCACGTAGGCCAATGCGTTTTCCCGTTTGACCGGAACCAGCGGCATCCAAAGAGTGCAAGTGTCATATCCCTCCACAGACCAATAGGGCTCGTCCTGGTGCCAGGGCGTGGCAAACTGGCTGCCCAGAGAGCGTATAAATACCGCATCGAAGTAGAAGTTGATATGTGTCGACTTCATCAATTGGCCGGCAATTTGTGCGGCGGGCGAATCAAAAATAAACTGCCGGTATTCGTCGATTCCCTGCCACGCCTGACTATCCCAAAACATGGTACGCCCTTCGGCATCCCGGTCCCACACACGAGAGCGGTCTGTCGGATCTTCGCAATTGGCGATCAGCCCCTTATCCAGCAAATCAATCCATTCCAGGTCAAACAACCCCGGAAGCAGAACAACACCGTCACGTTGATAGGTTGTAATCTCCCCTGACGTAATTGGGCGGAGCGCATCAGTACTCATAATGTTTTATTTTAAATGTGAAATTTCTAGATGCAAGGAGTAGGCCTCGTTTAGTCATAGGAGTAAACAGGAAAATTTAGGGAGTGATTATATTGGTGTGGAAACAATCGTCTACGGAAATCAGAATGGTCGCCTGGTTATCACTGCTTTAAACCGGAATCAGTCTATTCTGCAAAGCTGGAGACGGGTATTAGCACCTCTATTTCGACCATATAACGCCTGCTTAAAATGTGAGGCGCGTTTACGTGCCGCATCGTTTTGAAGTGATTGTTATGCAACATAATTTCTAAATCGAATATCCTAAGAGCCTCTCCAGCCAATCACTTCTTTCCACTGTTGCTCAATCGAATCCGCTTCTTCGCTGGTTGTGCGAGGTAGCTCATCCTGGACCTCGTACCATGGTACCTGCTCGTCGACGAACATATGGATATAAGGTCGCGCATGCTCGGGGTGGTCGAGTGAACAAACAGTGACATTAGTCGCCCAGTCTTCCGCTGGGTCCTGTGATCGCCAGACCAGCCTGGAGCCGCAATTTGAACAGAATCCGCGTTGACCAGAGTCTGAGGCACTATAATATGTTGGCTCATTATCAGTGTAGGTTAGTGTTCCGGATTTGATTAGCACGCCAATGTCAGCT
>JBGUEB010000027.1:0-20483 GCA_041821565.1 Gammaproteobacteria bacterium
CCAGGATGCTGACTATCGACGGCAACCAGGCTGCCGCCGAGATTGCGCATCTGACCAATGAAGTCATCGCGATCTACCCGATTACGCCCGCATCCCCGATGGGTGAATGGGCCGATGAATGGTCCTCGCGCAAACAGCCGAATTTATGGGGAACCGTGCCCCGCATCATCGAGATGCAAAGTGAAGCCGGAGCGGCCGGTACCATTCACGGTGCGCTGCAAACTGGTGCCTTGACCACAACCTTTACCGCCTCACAGGGATTGTTACTAATGATCCCCAACATGTTCAAAATAGCCGGTGAACTGTCGCCCACCGTATTCCATGTCGCGGCACGTTCAATCGCGGCCCAGGCGCTGTCAATCTTTGGTGATCACAGCGATGTAATGGCCGCGCGCACCACCGGTTTTGCCTTCCTGGCCGCGGGCTGTCCGCAGGAAGTTCTGGACATGGCCTTAATATCCCAGGCGGCCACGCTGGAATCGCGCATTCCGATCGTACATTTCTTTGATGGATTCCGTACCTCGCATGAAGTCGCAAAGATCGAGTCAATCGATACCGAAATCATCAGGCAATTCATAAATCAGGAAAATATCACTGCACATCGTTTACGGGCATTGTCACCCGAACGACCGGTGATCCGGGGCACCTCGCAGAACCCGGATGTATTCTTTCAGGCACGCGAAAGTGCCAACCAGTACTACCAGGATATGCCTGCTATCGTGCAGAAGCTGATGGATCAGTTTGCAACCCTGACCGGTCGTGCCTACCACCTTTTCGATTACGTCGGTGTCGATGATGCTGAAAGAGTAATCGTGTTGATGGGCTCGGGTGCCGAAACCACAGAGGAAACAGTTAATTACCTTAATGCACGGGGTGAGAAAACCGGCCTCGTCAAGGTACGTCTGTTCCGTCCCTTCGACGCAGAGGCTTTAATCAACGCCTTACCAGTGACCACTCGATCTATCGCGGTACTTGATCGCACCAAGGAACCCGGTGCGGATGGTGAACCGCTATATAAAGACATTGTTACTGCCCTGGCTCAACACTGCATTGAAGGTCGACACGATGATGAGGAACAACGATTCAGCCAACTGCCCGTTGTTATCGGTGGACGCTATGGCCTGTCGTCCAAGGAATTCACCCCGGCGATGGTCAAGTCGGTATTCGATGAGTTAGCTAAACCCCGACCAAACAATCATTTCACCGTCGGTATCCTGGATGATGTAACTAACAGCAGCCTGGACTGGGACCAGGACTTTCGAACCGACGCACACGAGAGTACTTTTCAGGCCGTATTTTACGGACTCGGCAGCGATGGTACCGTCGGTGCAAACAAGAACAGCATTAAAATCATCGGCGAGTCTACCGATAAATATGCACAGGGCTACTTTGTTTACGACTCCAAAAAAGCGGGTGCAGTTACCGTGTCGCATTTGCGTTTTGGCGATAAGCCGATTCAATCGTCCTACCTGATCGAAGACGGTGACGCGGATTTTATTGCCTGTCATGCGCCGGTATTTCTTGAACGTTACCCGATGCTCGACAAGGCAGCGCAGAATGCCGTGTTCTTGCTGAATAGCGCATTCGATGCTGAACAGGTCTGGCAAAGTTTGCCGGAGAATATGCAGCAGCAAATAATCGATAAACAGGTACGTCTTTACTGTATCGATGCTTACAACATTGCCGCCATTACCGGCATGGGTAAACGCATCAACACCATCATGCAAACCTGCTTCTTTTCTATATCAGGTGTGCTGCAGGCAGATGTAGCGATAAAAGCGATCAAAGATGCCGTTGAAAAAACCTATGGCAGAAAAGGCAAACGCCTGGTCGAACTGAACTTCAAGGCCATCGACGAAACCCTGGCAAATCTACACGAAGTAACTATCCCGAAAAAAACCAGTTCCAGGTTTAATTTGAATAATCCTGTTGCCGGCGACGCACCGGAGTTTGTCAAAAAAGTCACCGGGGAAATCATCGCCGGTCGCGGTGATCAAATTCCGGTGAGTCTGTTGCCGGTTGATGGCACTTATCCGGTTGGAACCGCCGCCTACGAGAAACGCAATATTGCGACGGAAATTCCGGAGCTGGATGAAAGCCTGTGCACCCAGTGCGGCAAATGTCCACTGGTTTGCCCGCATGGCGTGATTCGCAGCAAGGTATTTGATGAAAGCCTGTTAAGCGGTGCGCCACAAGCCTTCAAGTCCATGCCGATAAAAGGTAAAGACTTCGCCCAGGGCTTGCGCATGAGTTACCAGGTTGCACCGGAAGACTGTACCGGTTGCGGATTGTGTGTCGACATCTGCCCGATACGCGATAAAACCAACGCCAGTCACAAGGCCCTGAACATGGTGGCTTACACCCCCGAACTGCGTCAGCAGGAAAAACAGAACTGGGAGTACTTCCTCAGCCTGCCCGAATACGACCGTAGTTCGATCAAAACCAGCACGATCAAGGGTGCGATGATTTTGCAACCCCTGTTTGAATTTTCCGGCGCCTGTGTAGGTTGCGGTGAAACACCTTATATCAAGCTGGCGAGCCAGTTATTTGGTGACCGCATGGTGGTTGCCAATGCGACCGGTTGTTCATCCATCTATGGTGGCAATCTGCCGACTACGCCCTGGACAAAAAATGATAAAGGCCGTGGTCCCGCCTGGTCTAATTCATTGTTTGAAGACAATGCCGAGTTCGGTCTGGGCATGCGTCTGACCATCGACAAACAAAATGAATATGCGCGTGAATTATTGCAGCAATTGAAAACTGATGTCGGCGACGAACTGGTGGAGCAAATCATCGCTGCCGATGAATCAAACGAGGGCGGCATTGCGCAACAACGGTCACGCATACAGACTTTACGAGACAGGCTGAAACAGATTGAATCCTTTGCTGCGCGTGAACTTGAGAGCGTGGCAGAAAATCTTTGCCGCAAGAGTGTATGGATTATCGGCGGTGATGGCTGGGCTTACGATATCGGTTATGGTGGACTTGATCATGTGCTGGCGAGGATGTCAATATCCTGGTGCTGGATACCGAGGTTTATTCCAACACCGGCGGGCAAACATCAAAAGCCACACCGCGCGGCGCCGTCGCTAAATTTTCTGCCGGTGGTAAATCTGCACCGAAAAAAGACCTGGCCTTGCTGGCGATGGATTATGAAAATGTATATATAGCCCGCGTCGCCTACGGCGCAAAAGACACCCAGACCATCCATGCATTTCATGAGGCTGAAGCTTATCCAGGACCATCCCTGATCATTGCCTACTCACCCTGCATCGCACACGGCATCGATTTAAAAGACAATCATCTGCATCAGCAACTCGCTGTCGATAGTGGTCATTGGCCACTGTTTCGATACAACCCGCAACAGGCGGCCTCTGGCAAAAATCCCTTGCGTCTGGATTCAAAACCACCATCGATCCCCTATCGCGAATTTGTCGAAACAGAAATTCGTTTCAGCATGTTGTGGCGAACGCATCCAGATCAGGCAGAGAAATTTCTCGAACAGTCGCAGCGCGAAGTCCAGCATCGTTACCGTTATTACGAACAGCTCGCGAGTCTCGAGTGGGACAAAGATGGCGACCTCGAACCGCCACACCGAAAACTGAAGGCAGCCGCAGAAAAAACTGCCGGGGAAAAACCAAAGGAGCAGACATCATGATAGATCTGTGCACAGAATATCTAGGACTCAAACTAACCAGTCCACTGGTCCCATCTTCTTCGCCATTGACTGGTGTACTCGATTCCGCAAAAAAACTGGAAGATGCTGGCGCTTCTGCTCTGGTATTACCCTCTCTATTTGAAGAAGTTATCGAGAATGAGCTGGAACAGCTTGAACGTTTCGTCAATTCACAATCACTGGGACATTTTGAGGCACAGTCGTATCAACCGGTGCCGGAAGATTACCATAGTGAACTGGACAATTACCTGGAGCGCATCCAGCAGTTCAAGGCAGCGCTGGATATTCCAGTCATCGCCAGCCTGAATGGCATCTCGACCAGTGGTTGGATAGACTCTGGCAAAGAACTTCAGCAGGCTGGTGCCGACGCGTTAGAGCTAAACGTGTATTACATAGCCGGAGATCCAGCCATCAGCGGCGACGAGGTTGAAAACCGTTATCTGCAATTACTAACGGAGCTACGCGAATACATTAGCATACCGGTTACGATGAAGCTTTCGTCACAATTCTCCTCTGTTGCCAACATGGTGCTCAAGTTACAACAGGCGGGAGCGCAAGGAGTATCCCTGTTCAACCGGTTTTATCAGCCTGATATCGATCTGGAAACATTGCAGATAAAACCTCACCTGGAACTTTCCAGTTCAATGGAGTCCTTGTTAAGGGTTCGCTGGATCGCACTGATTCGTGGTCGTGTCGATTTATCGATAGCGGCAACCGGGGGTTTTCATCGAACAGAGGATATTGTCAAGGCATTGCTTGTTGGTGCGGACGTGACTCATCTATGCAGCGTGCTTTTAAAAAAGGGCCCGGGACATATCGCTGTACTCAAACATGAATTACAACACTGGCTCGAACAACAGGAGTACGACTCGGTCACACAGATGAAAGGCAGTATCAGCAAATCCTGTGCGATTAATCCCGCGGCACTCGAACACTCTAATTACATGCATGTGATAAAAAGCTACAGTCAGTAACAACTTGTTTGTTGCTTTTCATGCTCGCCGGTTATCGTGCATTTAAATATTAGTTTTACTGCTTTTTAGATGACCCTGAAGGGTCGATATGTCGCATTAATCTGCTTAACTGGTCTGGGTTTAAGGTCGATTCAGAACAAATAATGGTTTCGGTGCTTAAGCGTTCTTGTTTGGTAATAACTTGCTGTGATTTAAGTTGATGTTGCAATACCTCGAGGTTAGCCTCGGACGGGTCATTATGGGCTTCACTACGTAGCCTTATACGGTCGCGCAACACGTTTTCGGGCACCTCACAACTAATCACGACATGGGGCACATGGCATTCCAGTGCCAGAGCTTGGAACTGATCACGATAGGCTTTCAACAGGAAAGTTGCATCGACTATCACGCTGAACCCAGCGCGAACTACCTTTCTGGCCTGGTCTTCGAGGCAATCATAGGTTTGCATCGTCGCCTCCAGGGTGTAGATACTCTGTTGAAGTGCGGAGCCAGAGTCGGCATCGGGCTTGAGATCGTACAGGCGCTTACGCTCCACGTCTGAACGAACCTGGACAGCGCCAATTGTTTCGACCAGCTGTCGGGCCAGGGTGGACTTTCCCGAACCAGACAGTCCATGCATGACAATGATGGCCGGACGAGCATTAGCCGACCAGGTCCGGGCCAGGTCCAGGTAACGATAAACTTCCTCGTAATGACTGCTGTCATGATCGCCCCCGGGGGTTATTTGATCGAGGCGCAGGGCCTTGACCTTGGCACGAACCAGGGCTCGATAAACAATGTAGTAGCGCAGTAAGGCGATGCCCGCATAGTCTCCGGTATTTTGCAGGTAACGATTGATAAATTGCCAGGCGCCTGCGCTATAACCACGTGCCTGCAGATCCATGGCGACGAAGGCTATTTCGCTTATGGTGTCTATGCAGCGCAGTTCCGGGTTGAATTCGATACAGTCGAACGGGGTGACCTGGCCATCGATGAAAGCCAGGTTGCCGAGATGGAGATCGCCGTGACAATCGCGAACGAAACCCCTGGCCTGGCGTGTTTCGATAAGGGATCGACGATTTTCATCCATATCGAGGCACCATTGCTTTAACGCCTCGAAATAACCGGGCAAGAGATCGGCCGGCACTATGGATTCAATGTGTTCGAAGTTTTCATTGCTCCACTTCGATATCGTATCGAACGATCCAAATACGCTGTTGGACTCTACCGGTTCTGCGGTGTCGTGGAAGTCAGCAAGCACATCGGCGATTGCATCAATATGCTCAGCTTGCAGGAGCCGTTCATCGGCATAGCTGCTGAGCAGGTTGTGCTGCTCAAATTCTCGCATCTTCACCGCATATTCGATTACCTCGCCATCGCCATTTATCTGCGGTTGAACCGGCGTACCGGTAATTGCCACTACTTCGAGGTAAAGCTCTGCTGCGAAGCGCCGATTCAGGCGCAGCTCTTCCGCACAATAATAATGTCTTTTCTCCAGGCTTGAGAAATCGACAAATCCAAGGCTGACTGGTTTTTTGAATTTATAGGCGAAAGCACCGGTTAGCAAAACCCAGGAGATATGGGTTTCGATTACGCTGAAACTTTCCACCGGGTGGTCGTAGAGTACGGAATTTTGCAGCGCACGAATTAACTCTCCGGATAATTCCTCTTTCGATGTGCCAGGCTTCATCTTTAATGCAGGGGGATCCACTGGTTTACTTCCTGTTTCTGGGAAATCTCAAGATAGACTAACCCCATCACCGTAAATGCTATAAGGCTAGGCGTCAACCCGGATAACAGGGTGGGGGTGACGTACCCTTAGTTCAGTAGTATTCTATCAGTTCGCTAACCACCAAGGTGAAACTATGAACCTGGAACGGGTTGTCTTTGGATTTGTGATTATCCTGGCATTAACCTTCAATTTTGTTTTTGTCATGGGTGATATCGATAACGCCCAGCACCATAGTGTCTGGATTTTGACGATTGCTATCCTGGTTAACCTGATCGCGATCGGTTTAAAGCTGGGAGATCGTTCCCAGGTCGGGGCGATTCAATTGGCAAGTAGCCTGGTAGCGGGAGTCATGTTAGTTTCGGCACGAATCGTATGGGTTGTCGCCCAAAGTGAAACAGCTACAGGTCCGAGTATCGAGTCGATGGCGAGCATCGTATCCCTGGCCGGCGGCGCGCTGGTGGCGAGCACAGTCTCGGTTCTTATCCTGGTTGGAGATACATTGATTTCGCGGCGCTAAGCGGCATTTGAATGGCTACTACTTCAGAACTTGACCGAGTCGCGATGGTAGTATTGCGCTATCTGCGCAGGCCCGTTTTCGTTCTTATCATCGTTTATGCGATCGGCATTACCGGTATGGCCCTGATCCCCGGTCGGGATGCCGACGGTAACGTGGAATATATGAGCCTGTTCCACGCATTCTATTTTTTTACCTATACCGCCACAACTACCGGCTTCGGTGAAATTCCCAACGCGTTCACCGATGAGCAACGCCTGTGGACCATTTTTTGCCTCTACATGGGTGTTGTGTCCTGGCTTTATGCGATTGGTTCAATCGTTCGTCTGGTGCAAAACCCTCATTTTCTATTGGCCCTCTCCGAACACCAGTTCGCAAACGCGGTGCGGCGAATCAGGCAGCCCTTTTATATTATTTGCGGCTTTGGCGATACCGGTAGCCTGCTCGCCCGTGGTCTCAGTGACCACTGGTTCGGTGCCGTTGTGCTGGATACCGACCCTGAGCGCATCAAGGCCTTAGGCCTGCGCGATTATCGCGTAAAGATGCCGGCCCTTTGTGCCGACCCGGGCATTCCCAAGCACCTGGTCGATGCGGGTGTTCGATTGCCAGACTGTAAGGCCGTAGTTGTACTGACGATGGACGAAGAGGTCAATTTACGCATTTCGATCATGGCAAGATTTCTGAATCCCGATCTGCACATACTCTGTCGTTCGACCTCTAAGCAACATAGCGAGCGTTTGAACATGCTCGGCAATGTCACGGTGATCAACCCGTTTGAAATTTTTGCGCAATTGTTAAGCATGGCGATTACCGCACCACGGCTACATAACCTTAATTCTTGCCTGGTGGGTAACAGAAAGGCAAAGATTGGACGACCGCTCGACGTGCCCACCGGTGACTGGATACTCTGCGGTTATGGGCGCATGGGAAAATGGTTGCACAAATATTTCGTGCTTCACGGTATTCATCCTGTGGTGATAGATCCGGATGTGAGTGAAGTACCTGGGACCTCACGCTCCATCGAGGGACAGGCCAATCATGATTCACTGGAACAGGCCGGCATTCAGCATGCAGCAGGAGTTGTTGCCGGCACCGACCATGATCACGACAATCTCAGCATATTGATGTGTGCCCACTCGCTACGCCCCAATGCATTTACCATCGTGCGCCAGAACTCGCATGATAACCAGATTGCTTTCGATGCCGCCAACGCTGATTTGATCCTGCAATCCAGTCTGACAACCGCCAGGCGAATTCTTAAACACCTGATCTCGCCGCAAATACAAGTCCTGATTGATTATCTGCGTGAACAGGGTGAAGAGTGTACCCGCCAGGTAGTCGATCGATTGAAATCGGAAATCGGTGACAAACGACCACATCTGTGGCGTATAAACCTGTGTGAAGGGGAGGCTGTTGCGGTGACCAGGCACCTGCAAAGCCAGGCAGGTCTGAGCCTCAATGACCTGATCAGGAATCCTTACGACCTGAAAGGAAATATTCGCTGTATTGCGCTGGCGATAGTACGCGGCGAGCGGTGCATCATGTTGCCCGCGGCAAATGAACCACTAGAGCCAGGCGATGAGATTTTGTTTTGCGGCACCGAGCATAGTGAAGTCATGCTGGCGGCGACGATGAATAATCCCTATACACTCGATTACCTGATAACCGGTATCGAGGCTCCGCGTGGTTATGTATTTCAGTGGCTGGCAGGCCTGCGAAAGACGGCCGAAGTATTGCCAGAAAACTAACCCCACTTTTTGCTAAGAACGATTTATCCCCAGACGCTCGGCTGCCTGTGTGGCAGTGGCTGGTTCACGCCCTAGCTCTCGAATTATTCGCACCGCGCGTTCGACCAACAGTAAATTACTGGCGAACTCCCCCTTGTTCAGGTACAGGTTGTCTTCCAGGCCGACACGGCAGTTACCGCCCTGGCTTGCAGCCTGTGCGACAATTCCAAACTCGAAGCGGGAAATTCCAAAAGCACTCCAGTTAGCATTTTGCGGTAACAGGTTTTTCATTACCGTGAGAATTTCTGCCGTTGCCGGCGAGGCATGCGGAATGCCGAGGCAGAGTTGAAACATCGGTGCGCCCTCGATTAAACCTTCTTCAATTAGTTTGTGAGCGAACATGATGTGGCCGGGCTCGAATACCTCGAGTTCGGGTTTAACCCCGAGTTCCTGAATACGTGCAGCCATGATACGCAGATGTGAGGGCGTATTAACAAATATGGCATCGCCAAAATTGAAGCTGCCGACGTCGAGCGTGCAAATGTCCGGGCGCAATTCTTCGACGTGATGAAGCCGGTCTAGCGGTTGCACCAGCGTGGTACCAGGACCGCCGACCGCGGCATCGACCTCGCCAGGGATGAAGCGCGCACCCTCGCTAGTGGTCAGGTTTATAAGTACATCGACATCCGAATCCCGAATACGTTTAACCACCTCACGAAACAGGGCTGGATCGCCCGACCGCATACCGGTCGCGGGATCGCGTACGTGAATATGAACTATCGCCGCGCCGGCTTTGGCGGCGGCAATGCAGTTATTCGCAATCTGTACGGGAGTTATCGGATAGTCAGGATGTTTGGCCTGATTGTTATGCCCGCCGGTGACCGCGCAGGTTAAAATTACTTCGTTTGACATATAACTCACTCCGGTTTCGGTTGCTATTCCCCGTTCTGTCGGTTCATGTGTTAGATTCGAAGACTTAGCGTGCTAACATGATTGACGATAACTATACCCTGTATTGAATCAGTAATAGGGATTGTCCACAAGTCAACACGAGCGACCAGAACAAAATTCGGATGTTTTCACTGGAATATCTAATCTGGCTATTGATAGCCGGCATCCTGCTGGTTTACTTTTGGCACAGTGGCCGCTTTACCGGCAAGGCGCGGGCTATCGCGATCGATTATTGTAAGCAGTTCGACCTCCAGTTACTCGATCATAGCGTGGTTATCAAGGGGGTTTGGCCGGAAAGAGCAGAAGCCGGTAACCTGACCCTGAGACGTCGATATCAATTCGAGTTTAGCTCGACCGGAACACAGCGCTACCAGGGTGTTCTGGTACTGCTCGGCACGAATCTGAAGTCTATCGAGTTAGAAGCTTATGAGTTGCCCGAGCAGGACCAGGCCTCGGAATAGCCTGACAAAACACGGGGTAGGGGAATGCTGTGAAAGACCTGTTTGAATCGCCCGGCCTGGACAGGCTTCCATTAATAGATGCGGAGTTATACCTGCAGCGAGAAATTAATCTAGATTATGCGGCCGAACAATTAGTCGATCGACTCATTGCAACAACGCCCTGGCGCCAGGAACAAATTAAAATATACGGCAAGCACTATCTGCAGCCGCGGCTTAGTGCCTGGTATGGCAATCAGGGTCTCGACTATGCTTACTCTGGTATTCAACTGTCAGCGTTGCCCTGGACCGATCTCCTGACAAGGATTAAGTCGCGTGTTGAAGCGGTAGCCGGGCAGGGCTTTAATAGTGTTTTGCTTAACTACTATCGTAATCAAAACGATAGCATGGGCATGCACAGTGACGATGAGACAGAACTTGGCGAGCAACCGGTGATCGCGTCGCTCAGCCTGGGCGATAAACGTAATTTTATACTGCGGCACAAGTACCGGAAAGATATCGATAGTGTCAGGCTTGTCCTGAGCTCCGGCAGTCTATTGATCATGAAAGGCGATACCCAGGCCAGGTGGAAACACGGCATACCGAAGCAACGTAATACCTGCGGTCCGCGGCTTAATTTGACCTTTCGAACCATAAAAAAAACAATATGCTAGATAACGATGGGTATCCCTTTTACTCTTGTGTATCTAAAACTTCAGGTCTTGCCGTACCGGTAAATCCTGATAACCTGTATCTACTCATGACGAGAGTAAATTACCAGTAGAGAAGTCCAGTGGGCGAATTAGTTCAGATAACACCCAATCGAATCAAGGAGTTCAGAATCAGGTTTGATATGACGCAAAGCGAGCTGGCCGACCAGCTCGAAGTATCGCAGCAGACTATCGCGCGATGGGAGTCGATGAAAACCGAAGTGCCGCTGTCCTCGTTACGAAAACTGGCCATGACATTCGACTGTACTGCCAGCGATTTAGTCCATTTGAACGATGAGCTGTCCTTTGCGCTGAAAGCGGTCGACAGGTCAAGGCGAGAAATCTGGGGTTACTCGAATTCTGAACCCGATGAACCCTGGGGTGGGCTGCATCTTCGTCTTGCCGGCCTCGATGCGCAACTGAGTTTTCCAATCGACTGCCTTAGTTACGATATTCTCTCCGATTCCCTGGTCGAAATGACCCGGGAGTACGATACCTTCGATGCTTTTAGCACGCTCGATAACCGCCTCGTGATTTTTCATACCGGCAGCATCGATCAACTAATACTGGTAGACGATAATGTCGAGGCAATGCCGTTCTTTCATGAAAAAGAAATTTATCGTTCACTCGAGGAAATGGATATTGAAATTGATCATGCAGCCCTGCAGGAACTCAGCGTGGAAGCCGCCAACGAATTTTCAGATCCGCAGTACCGTGACCTCGTATTCAACCTGATAACGGTGATTACCAGGGATGGTGAGACCTTTCACTCGGAAGCGACCGACAGCATGATAGAAGCGCTGATGCTGGCTCTGTACACCGATGAACGGGTTTTTGTTTCACTGAATGAACCCCGGGCTGGTATTGAGCGCTTCATCAGGACCGACAGGGTTTTATACGTATCCATACCGTTGATCAAATACAAGCTTATTGCCGCTCGACACAACCTGGACGAAGACCCATACAATTACTAGCTTACAGATTTGACTGATCGATTAGGATATTTATGTATGACTGGACTTTTACCTGGAGGACTTTTATTCTTTCTACGGGCAAGTTGGCTGCTCATATTGAACCCGGGACTGGTGAAGGTGGACAGGTAATTCAGATATACCACCTTTCGACACCACTTATGAAAAACGAGTAAGGAATTGAAAAAATGAAAACCTCGAAGATCATTTACAGATTGACTGTCCTGATATTCGTCATCAGTCTGGGCGCCTGTGCCACCGCTAAGTTTCCTGATAATACAGGCCGCACCGAATCATTTGTCTACGAAGACACACAGGAGACGGCTTTAAGTCGCTCTTTCGAGAGGCAGTCCAAGGGCCATGCCGGTGAGTCCGGTTTCTACTATCTTGCTAATGGGCTGGATGCATTTGTTGCCCGTGCTGCCCTCGCTGACGTTGCCGAGCGCAGCATCGATACCCAGTACTATATGATTCATAACGATGTCGTCGGCAGCCTGTTTGTTAATAAACTTTACGAAGCCGCCGAGCGTGGTGTGCGGGTTCGTCTATTAATCGATGATATCGACCAGGGGGGACGGGATAGCGGTATGGCCATTCTGGATGCTCATCCAAATATCGAGGTTCGCATTTTTAACCCTTTTGCCCGCAATGTTGGACGCACCGGTCAATATATTTCTGGCTTCGGCAAGCAGACCCGAAGGGCACACAACAAGTCGTTTACGGTTGACAACCAGGTGACCATTCTTGGCGGTCGCAATATCGGTGACGAATATTTCAATGCTGATCCGGAACTGGCTTTCGTGGATATGGATGTGTTGAGTAACGGGCCGGTTGCCCAGGGTGTCTCCGCCTCGTTCGACCTCTACTGGAACCATAAGTTGAGTTATCCGATCACGACAATAGCTGAAGAATTGCCGACAGATGAGGAGGCCGCGCAGCGCAAGAAAGAATTTTTTGAGTTTATTGCCGAGCAGTACGAATCAGCATACATGCAACATTTACGTGACTCGGATCTGGCGAATGCACTCAGGCAGGGATCTCACGCGCTTGCCTGGGGAATCGGGGATGTGGTCGCCGATGACCCCGATAAATTGATCGAGGACACCAGTGATACAAAATATCGCCTGATCGAACAACTGCGGCCCTACCTGGAAGGCGTGCAGAAAGAAATGATTATCCTTTCTCCCTATTTCGTGCCGGGAAAGAGCGGTGTTGCTTATTTCCAGGCCCTACGCGACAAGGGTGTGCGCGTACGTATTCTGACCAATTCTCTCTCATCCACGGATGTATCGGCGGTGCATGCTGGCTATGCCAGGTACCGCAAGGCGTTACTGCGAATGGGTGTCGAACTCTACGAGCTTAACAAGGAACTGAATAAAGAGGAGCGTAAAAAGATGAAGGAAGGCGGTATCGGAGAATCCAAGGCAAGTTTGCATGCCAAGGCATTTGTGATTGACCGCAAATGGGTTTTCATCGGTTCGTTGAATCTTGACCCCAGGTCGGTGGTTCAGAATACCGAAATAGGTGTCATATTCCTGTCCCCTGAGATTGCAGGACAATTGGCGGAAAATTTTGACAGTAAAATTGATAAGCTAGCTTTTCGATTGACTCTGGAGAGTGCCAACAATGGTGTTGAGCAGATCGTCTGGCACGGCACCGTTGATGGCGAGCAAAAGACCCTGTATAGAGATCCTTACACTGGATTCTGGAAACGATTCGGTGTTGGCTTCATGAGAATCCTGCCGATCGAATCGCAGATTTAGAGAAGTCGGTGTCTTAGTTATTTTTCAATGTTCTATTGTATCGGTGGTAACAGGCTGCCTGGCCTGAGTACTGCTTTAGAGGCCCATTTTGCTAGTGTCCACCGGTATTGCTATCAATCTCAAGCTTAGGATCTTCGTTGAACAAAATTATTAAAAACCGCGTTTCTCAATTGCTTTCCAGTGGCATGCCAAAAGTATTACAAGGCCGAAAAGTAGGGCTGGAAAAGGAAAGCCTGCGTGTTGCCGGCGACGGCGGCATTGCGCAAACACCGCATCCCGCCGGACTCGGCTCGGCCCTGACGCATCCGAGCATTACCACTGATTACTCGGAGGCGTTGCTGGAACTGGTGACACCGCCGTTCGAACATTTCGGCGAAACACTGCAATTTCTCGATGACACTCACAGGTATGTATACAGTCAGCTAGACAATGAAATTTTGTGGGTCACCAGTATGCCCTGTGTCATCGCGGGTGACGCGAGTATCCCGATTGCGGAATATGGCTCATCGAATGCAGCCAAAATGAAGACAGCCTATCGGCGTGGACTCGGGCACAGGTACGGCCGTGTGATGCAGGCAATTGCCGGGGTTCACTACAACTATTCCTATGCAGACGAGTTCTGGAAACTGTACCAGTCCTTGCTTGGCGACAAACGCGATAGCCAGACTTTTATTTCAGAATCGTATATCGGCATGGTGCGTAACCTGCAACGTTTTGGTTGGCTGGTGCCCTATTTGTTTGGTGTTTCACCAGCGATTTGTGGCTCGTTTTTGGGCGCAACACCAACCTCGCTGGAAAAGCTTTTTAAGCACAGCTATTACGGTCCGTTCGCCACCTCGCTACGTGTTGGCGACATCGGTTATCAAAATAGTAAGGAAGGAGAAGCAGGATTCAATGTCAGTTATAACAGCCTCCAGGACTACATCGACTGCCTCAGCTACGCGATTTCCACACCTTGCTCCAAATACGATAAAATTCCTCTGTGCGCCAACGGCGAATGGCAACAACTCAATCAAAATATTCTACAGATTGAAAACGAACACTATTCCAGTGTACGCCCAAAGCAGATTTTGCAGGGCGAGGAAAAACCCACCCTGGCCCTGGCGAAGCGCGGGGTCGCCTATATCGAATTACGTTCACTCGATGTGAATCCCTACGAACCGCTCGGTATCAACGATGAGCAAATGCGATTTCTCGAGTCCTTTTTGCTATTCAGCCTGCTGTTGCCCAGTGAGCCGTTTGACCGTGCCGAGCAGGCAGAAATTAACCACAACTTCAACGCAGTGGCACATCACGGCCGTGACCCGCAGCTGCGCTTAAGAAAATCCGGTACCGATATTTTGCTGCGCGAATGGGCAAATGAAATTTTCGAGCAAATGTCGCTGGGTTGCGAGCTGCTAGATAGTGGTAACGAGGTGCATGTTTATTGTGACTCGCTACAACAGCAACGTTTAAAAATTGAAGACCCGGATCGCACACCCTCGGCACGACTACTGGCGGAGATGATCGATAAACGAGAAGAGTTTTTTGAGTTTTCGTTACGCATGTCGATGCAACACCAACAGTGGTTTGCGAGCAGGCCTTTGGATGCTGATAAACAGGCCAGGTTTGAAGCAGCGGCGCGTGAATCCATCGAACGGCAACATGAAATTGAGCGTGCGGACGATATACCCTTCGACACATTCATGCAGAATTATTTCCAGCAAAGCTAAACTAAAATCTCGCCAGTGGGTCTGTAACGGATAAGGTGGATTCTTCGATCCGGTCCTTTAAAGGACTCGCTGACAACTATTGAATGCTGAATATCCGGGTTAGAAACCCGGTAAAATTTGGCTTTGCCCGCCTACCTGTGATCTTGCCGCGCCAATCGGATAAGTCGTATATCTAAACGGTTTTTACGCAGCTATATTCGGTTGATGACGACATACTGGTCGTCGATTATTGGAGAATATAGATGAAAACCAGGATAACAGCCGTGGCTGCACTGCATATGGCGTACCCGAAGAATACCCCCGGCACCTCCGTTCGAGAGCACAGGCTTAAGCTTAAGGATAGATCCTCAAACTATATCCGTCCTTTGATAATTAACCACGATCTTATCCAGACAGGAGAAGTGGCATGCTCATATTAACGCGGAGAGCGGGAGAATCTATATTGATTGGTGACGAGGTTACAGTCACTGTACTTGGTATTAACGGAAATCAGATCAGGATTGGAATCGACGCGCCCAGAGAAATTACAGTACATCGCGAAGAAGTCTATGAGCGAATCAAGGCTGAACCGGAAGAGGTCTGCTAGATTACCGGAAGCCGACTCCCGGGGAAAAACTTAAACTATCGCATACGACCCATTGTTGATAGACAGTTACACAGATTTAATTACAGTCTCTGCAGCAGGGCTAAATACTGATCTACGCGCTGCACAATATTGTGGGGAGATTTAATCGTATCTGCAATAAGCTTACACAATGGATAACGGGTGATATCGAACAAGGAAAATTTCTCGACCATCGCCAGCGTATGAATCCCTTCTCCTGTAATATTATCTATCTCTCCGCGTGCAAGCTGGCAACCCAACTCGTGATGGTGCGAACCGACACTGGTTGCAGTGGTGATCAAATCGCCCAGCCCCGCCAATCGCCATGGGGTTTTCGAATCACCACCCAAAGCCTGAACAATTTCGCTCAGCTCTTCTATCGCCGTGACCGTGAGATAACCACGCATGTTATCGCCAAGCTGCAAACCATCCGCTATACCAAATCCGATCGCATAAATATTTTTCAAAATCACAGACCAGGATATGCCCGCAATATCAGTACTATGCTGTAAGTAAAGTTTGGTTCCGATAAACAGCGCGCTAATTTCGTCGTAGATTCGTTTATCTGCACAACCCAATTGCGCAAAAGCGTAACGCCCGATAATGATTTCCTCAGAAATCATCGGTCCGTACAGAAAACCAAAACTCTGATCTGCAAATACCTGCTGATAAATTTGTGCCGGGGTACGGCCCTGTTCATCCAGTCCCTTTGATACACCAACACATAGACAGTGAGGCTGAACCACCGATACCAGGCGCTGTAAAATCCCTTCCAATGGCTGCGTCGGTACACAAAGCAGGACAAAATCCGCCCGCGCAGCCTCGGCCTCAAAATCGATGTCGGGCAGTCCAGGGGTAGGGCGAACATCATAAATTGCCAATGAATGTTTGCCGCCGAGCAAAGATTCCATAGCATGTCCCATCTCACCATAACCGATAAGCAGTACGCGTGATGATCGTATCTTCATTGATAAATGCCTCTTGCTAATGGGTGCCCCCTTTATCCTTTTTAACCCGTCCCCGGGGCCTGTGCGTAATCCTGATACTAACAAAAATGCGGTTCTGCGCTACAATTTAGTGTGACCTATACGATGAAATAAATTCTAAAAAAGTGACACGAAATTCTAGATATCGGGGATTTGGTCTTGAATGCAACTTATTTGTCCATTCGTAAGCTTGTTTTAATCAGCGCAACTTTATTGCTGGCTTCCTGCGGTGGTTCTGGCGACGACTTTACGGATGGAAATGGGCTTCTCAACACTGTTGTTCCACAAAGCTTCGATGGCGTTTTCCTGGACGCAGCGACATTTGCGCAGCGATGCCAGGTGCCACGTACTGGCACCAACCCAGCCACTAATCAACCGTATCCCGACATCCAGGGCGCAACGCTCGATGAAAATAACTTCCTGCGTTCTTACAGTAAAGATACCTACCTGTGGTACAACGAGATTATCGACCGTGATCCAGGACTTTTTAGCAATCCACTGACCTACTTTGACCTGTTGAAAACAACCGCGATAACGCCTACAGGGCAAAATAAAGACAAGTTTCATTTCACCTATGATTCAAACGACTGGTTTTTACTATCGCAGTCGGGTGTTTCACCCGGTTACGGCGCGCAATGGGTATTTCTATCGACGACGCCGCCGCGAAAAGTTTTAGTCGCTTACACCGAACCGGGCTCTGCGGCCACGGTGGTTGGTCTTAGCCGTGGTGCCGAAATTCTCGAAGTAGACGGCGTCGACATCGACGGTAATACCCAGGCGGACATCGATACAATAAATGGCGGGCTGTTTCCGTCCGGCACAGGCGAATCGCACACATTTACGGTTCGGGACCTGGGTGCTGCGATTACTCGTTCTATTACAATGACGTCTGCCAACATCACCTCCGCCCCGGTACAGAATGTCCAGGTCCTGAATACGCCGACTGGAAGTGTCGGCTACATGGTGTTTAACGACCATATCGCCACTGCCGAGGAAGCGCTGGTCGATGCAGTCAACCAGTTAAACATCGCCCCTGGGATCGATGATCTCGTACTCGACCTTCGCTACAACGGTGGTGGCTTTCTAGCAATCGCCAGTCAGCTTGCCTATATGATCGCAGGCAAGGTCCCGACAGCAGGCCGTAACTTCGAGACAATGCAGTTTAACGATAAACACCCGATTACCAATCCAGTCACTGGTAATCCGTTATCACCCACCCCTTTCCATGACCTGACCCTTGGTTTTGGAAACCTGCCCCAGAATCAGGCGCTACCAACATTGAATTTGTCGCGTGTTTATGTGATCACCGGCGCGGGCACCTGCTCCGCCAGTGAAGCCATTATCAATGGCCTTCTCGGAGTGGATGTCGAAGTCATTCAAATAGGCTCAACCACCTGTGGCAAACCCTACGGTTTCTATCCCACCGACAACTGCGGCACAACATATTTCACAATTCAGTTTCGTGGGGTGAACCAAAAAGGCTTCGGTGACTATACCGACGGATTTTCACCAGCCAATCAAGCGGGTGCAGGCACGCTAGTCCAGGGTTGTTCCATCGCCGATGATTTCACTGCGCTACTCGGTGATCCGGCAGAAGGACGCCTGGCGGCCACGCTCGTTTATCGTGATACTCAAACCTGTCCCGCGGCTACTGGTTTTTTCCAGCCAGGCGTAAGCAATCGCAGGACTACGCTGCCTGTAGCTGAAGTCATAGTGCCGAAGTCGCCGTGGCTTACCAACCGTATCATGCAACAACCGTAAATGTGAAATTGAAAACAAAAACCATGTTTATCATCTTCGTGATTGCCCTCGCCGGATGTCAGACTCTGGCAGCCACAGACGATTTGCCCGCCTGGATCACTAATCCAGACGGCGACAGTCGCGCAGCATTACAGGCTGCCGTAAATGAAGCCTTAAATACAGATGTAACACTGGCTGATGACGCGCTAATCGATAGCAGCATATTAACAATCGAGCGCAATATACCCGGCAGTCTGGAAGGGCAACCAGCTCAAGGTCGTAACATGGATATGCCAATTCAGTTCAGACTGGTGATAAGCGGCGGCGACTGTGTGCTGATCGACCAGCGAGACGAATCACGGCACACTCTCGAAAATACAAGCTGCGAAGCCAGATAGCCGCCACGAATTGAAGGTCCGTACATGGAGCAAATAAGGGAAATCCAGAGATTACGCGTGAGCCCGGGGTGGCTTATTCAGGGATTCTGCCGGTATACCTAATCCTTCGTGGAGTTTCCAGATCATGTTGAGCGTCAATGAACGCTTGCGATTGAGAATTACCGATATTGATGGCAAGCAACACAGCTACCTGCAAGTTTACCTAGTGGGAAATAATTGGGCGGGTCTGACCTCGCATTGCGTAGTGCAACGTTGACATCGGTTTTAAACTGGTCGATATGATCGTCGATAATCAGGTGATTGGTTTTGACACTACCAGCACCGAGCGAATCCGTGCTGGCATCGATTAATGACAGGATATTTGCGATTTGCGCCTGTTGCTCGCTACTGATAGTAGAGTCATCCAAAAGAATTTCGTCAATTTGTCTCATATAGTTACTCAATAGCGCCATCTCGCTGGTAACCTGCTTTTGCTCTAGGTAGACGAAATTATCTGGGTAGGTCACCTTGCGGTTTTGAGTGCAGCCAGATGCAAGAATAGTCAGTAATATAATGGTGAGGAATCTTTTCATCAAACCATGATGCCAGATGGCGGATAGAACTCCAACAATTGGTTATCCCCGCCAATCAGTACCAGGAGGGAAACTGTGGTCAGAACACAGTATTTGTGTCATCCAATCAATTCCAGGTCGGCGACGGAAAATTGTGCGATAAGCTGGGTTCCCTTGCCGTTAGTACTGCGTATTTCGAACTGCCCGCCAACGCTTTCAATACGTTCTCGCAAACCGGGTAAACCGAGCCCGGAACTTGATGTCGCGATTATCGAGGGATCAAAACCCGAGCCCGTATCAGATACTTCAACCTCAATAATGTCGTTCGCGTACCGTGCGGTTATAGAACAGGCTGCACCTGGTGCATGGTGCTCAGCGTTGTTAAGACCTTCCTGAACAAGACGGTAAAGACAGATTTGTGTCGATTTACCGATATTCGTGGGTAACGCACCCAGGTTTAGACCGGTACTGGTATGCGTTCTGTGTTCGTGGGTCGAAACTGCCTTGGTGAGAATTTCGGTAAGTGTCAGGCCATCAAGTTCCGGAAGAACTAGACCAGCAGAAATATTGCGTATCTCGGTCAAAGCGTCTTCGAGTGCATTCTGAACAATATTCAGATCCTCTGTTTTGCTGCTCGGTATTTGAGGCGTGGCGAAAACGAGTTGTCTTATCGCATCAAGTCTCAGCAAGGCCAGCGCGAGCAGCTGTGCTGGTCCATCATGAAGATCTGAACCGACCCGTCGCAGAAACCGTTCATTGAGTTCGGTAGATCGTCTTGACGCGTTTTTTAACCGATTACGCAGATCGGAGAGTTCGTGAATTCGCTTTTTAAGCGCAGATTCCTGGTTTTCGATTGTCCGGCTCCCGCGACGAACAATAACGAACAAAAGACTTAACATGACCATAGTCACGAACAATACCAGTAGCCAGCTTTCCAACTTCGCTCTAAAAAGCACTTGCTGGAACAGACCGGCATTTTCGTAGAATTCGGCCACTGCAATAATTCGGCCGGTAAGCTCTTCACGAACAGGGCTGTACATTTCCAGATAGGGTTCTCC
>JBGUEB010000028.1:0-20360 GCA_041821565.1 Gammaproteobacteria bacterium
CAATGCGCGGGCCGCGAGGAGGCCTGATCCTGTCGCGTGATAGGTGTTGGCATAAAAAACTGCAATCATCTGTATTCCCGGGTGTGCAAGGTAGTTTGCATACGCAGGTCATAGCTGCGAAAGCGGTTTGCCTGGGTGAAGCGTTATCGGATCAGTTCCGGCAATACGGCAAAGCGGTGCGGGACAACGCCAGAATACTGGCGAGGACGCTGATCGAGAAAAACATCGACGTGGTAAGTGGCGGTACCGATACGCACATGGTGTTGTTAGACTTATCATCTAAAAAAATTCACGGGCAACAGGCGCAGGATGCACTGGCTAATATAAACATTACCTCAAACAAGAATCCGATTCCTTTCGATTCATTAAACCCCTCCGAGTGGGCAGGCCTACGGCTTGGTGTTTCCGCGGCGACTACACGTGGTCTCCAGGCTAGTGACTTCGAGGTTCTTGGCAATGTAATTGCTGATGCTATCAATCACGATGAAACCGATTCGGCATCGCTAATTACGAAGCATCGAGAGACAGTGGCCAGGATCTGCAAAGCCTGTCCAATTTACCAGGGGACTTCTGCATAAATTATAAATCCGGTTGATCGCGAATAGAGTACTTGTAATTCAATTTAATTTATATAAAATAAAATGAATTAACCGATCAGAAACCAGAACTGTGCCAACCAGAAAATACAATCTTGAAACGCGCCAGCGTAAACAAGCCGACTTGAAGGACCGTATTGTGGCTGCGACCGCAAACCTGCATGCCAGCAGGGGAGTGGCTGCAACCAGTTACGCCGATATCGCCAGGCTGTCTGGTGTTTCCCTTCCTACCGTACATAGTCATTATCCAACCCTGGATGTACTATTGCAGGGTTGCACTGCCCATGTTGCCGCCAGCGCACCGGCTCTGCCGGTTGAAAAGATTCTCGAGGCTGGTGAACTGGCCGTGGGCGCCAAACTGCTGGTGGCGGCGGTGGCGCAACAACATCTTCATTTCGAGCCCTGGCTAGCATGGCGCGAGAATGGGTTGATTCCTTTCCTCGCTGACATGTCTGATGGCATACGCCAGCAACAGTCTGAACTGGTGGCTCGTTTACTGGAGCATCATTTAGGACCGGGTAAGCGTCGCGAGATGATCGCTGGCTGTGAGTCGCTTATTAGTTTCGACTTTTGGCACCGACTGGTGCGTGGTCATGGATTGACACCTGCTGCCGCTCGCCGTGTTAGTTACAAGTGTTTGTTGGCCAATATCGGACTACCGCCTGCATCCAGCCCAACTTCAAGTCCGCGGAGAAAGACAAAATGACTAATGCCATCGCATCAATTGACAAAATAGCGGAAGACACTTATCGCATCAACACCGGAATGCCGGATATGATCCCCGGTGGCTTTTCATTCAATCAATACCTGGTGGTCGATGAGATGCCGTTGTTGTTTCACACTGGTCCCAATAAACTGTTTCCGCTAATTCGTGAACAGATCGAAACCGTGATACCGCTTTCCAGTTTACGCTATATCGCCTTCTCACACGTCGAGTCGGACGAGTGCGGCAGCCTGTCCGAGTTCCTCGCGGCATCGCCCGAGGCTCGACCCGTGTGCAGCCAGGTCGCAGCCATGGTTTCGGTCGCTGATATGGTAGACGTCGAACCCCTGGCGATGGCCGATGGGCAGGAACTGAGTCTCGGCCGTCATCGTTTGTTGTGGCAATCCACCCCTCATTTACCGCATGGATGGGAATGCGGTTATTTCTTCGATACGACGACGAAGACGTTATTTTGCGGTGATCTGTTCACCCAGCCAGGTCTCGGCGAACAGCCACTGGTTAGCGACGATATTCTGGGGCCGAGCGAGGCCTTTCGCTCACAGATGGATTACTATGCTCACAGCCGTGACACCCCGCAATTAATCGACAAGCTTGCATGCCTCGAGCCTGACCTGCTTGCCTGCATGCACGGAAGTGCCTGGAAAGGCGATGGTGGCGGATTGCTTCGCAAATTGGGCGCGTCTTTGATGCAGGGTTGAGGTGGAAGGGTTTTACTTTCTGGAGTGTCTGAACTCAACCCTGTTCGAGTAGATTGCGCAAATCAATTACCGCGGCATTGGCGCGTGAAATATAAGAAGCCATTACCAGTGAGTGATTCGCAAACAGGCCGAAGCCGCTGCCGTTCATGATCATCGGGCTCCACAGCGGTTGTTGGGTTGCCTCGAGTTCGCGGATGATCTGGCGCAGGCTCACCTGTGCATTCTTCTTTTTCAGCGTCGGCTCAAAATCGAGTTCAACACCCTTCAGGTAGTGGATCAACGCCCAGGATGCACCTCGTGCTTCGTAAAATACGTCGTCGATTTCATACCAGGGTGTTTTCACCGAGACTTGCCCGCTGGTTTCGGTCGATTGCACGGCGTCGGATTCACCGGCGAGATCGGTATTGAAACGGATTCCGCCAACACTGGCGGCCAGGCGTTGGGACAGGCTGCCGAGTCGCTTTTCAACCTGGCTGAGCCAGTCTTTGAGGTTGTCGGCGCGCGCATAAAACTGGGCATCCGGATTGGCCGGATTCTGCAATCGGGTGAGATATCCATAGAGCGCGTCTATACCTTCCTGGTAAACGTTTTCGGTGGCCGGGAAGATCCAGGATTCATGATCGAAATTGAATTTTGGCTCGGCGACAATTAAATCCTTGTCCTCGGTCGACTGTGACTGCGAACGACTAAAGTCATTGCGCAGCGAGCGTGCGATATCGCGCGCCTGTACCAGCACGCCAAACTCCCAGTTGGGAATATTATCAAGCCATATTGAAGGTGGCAGCACATCGTTGCTGAGGTAACCGCCGCGTTTATTGAGCAGGGTTTCCATGGTTTTGATTACCGCGGCCGTGGTATAGCTACCGGTGGTGATGGCGGAATCAGTCGCCGGTGCGCGGTCGGCAGCGGCCGTCATGACGTCAAACGTGTCGGGTTCACTGCTCCAGAAAAATCCGAGTGCGAGAAAAAACAGCAGCAGCACGATCAGCGGCAGGAACAGCCAGCGCTTCGACCAGTCCGACCCGGGGGCGGTATTCCAGCGTCGCCTGATCTCAGTTATCCAGTTATCTAGTTTGTCTTTCATTGTCTTGATTCAACGCTTTATTCATGCCACATTGGCAACATTATAAACAGGCCACTTCTAAAAGGGCATTTATTCCGTAAACGACTGTTGGTTTACGGGTGAGGTTACATCCCTGATACCAAGATGCTGTCGAAAAAGTCTTTTTAAAGTAATTTTGTGAATAAATTTATAAAACGGAAATTATGAAAAGTATTTTAAAGATAATTGTTTCCATACTGGTCTTCGCGGTGTTATTTGTCGTGGTTATCACCGGAATTTTCCTCGCCGTATTCGATGCGAATGAATACAAACAGGAGGTGAGTGACCTGGTGCGCGAGCAGACTGGGCGCGAATTACAATTTTATGGTGATGTTAGCCTGACCATTTACCCGGTACTTGGGATGGAGCTAGGCGGCATGAGCTTTTCGAATGCGCCGGGATTCGGTGCCGCGGACATGATCAAGGTTAACAAGGCCAGTATCAGTGTCGATGTCGGCTCGCTAATCGCGTTCAACCCGCAGGTTAACCAGTTAATCCTCGATGATCTTGAGATTAATCTGCAAAAAAATGCCGCGGGTGTGACCAACTGGGACGATTTACTGGTGGCCGCAGATTCCGCGGCGACACAATCGCAGGACCCGGCAGCGAGTTCCGCGCCGACATCGGGCTCGAGTCCGACAGAGATTAAAGGCAGCTTCGGGGGCCTGGTGATGAACAATGCCCGCCTGCTGTGGCAGGATGCACAGACTGGTGTCGAGTACCGAATTGACGATCTCGATATCACAACGGGGCCGGTCAGCGCCGATAAACCCTTTGCCCTGCAAATCCATATGGCACTGCAAAGCAAAAATGAGATGGACGCAATCGTCGACCTTGGTGGTGAAATCCAGTACCTGGTTAAAACTAGCCAGGTCAAAATTAGCGATTTGAAGCTGCAGGTAGTTGCCCAGGGAAGTGCTCTGCCGCTTTCCGAAATCGAGGCTGGAATAGCGAGTCAGTCATTACTGCTAG
The DNA here is from genome assembly GCA_041821565.1 of Gammaproteobacteria bacterium. Lineage (GTDB taxonomy): Bacteria > Pseudomonadota > Gammaproteobacteria. The sequence continues at coordinate 4,093 of JBGUEB010000028.1, forward strand.
ATTTACAACGCAACCGCTTAAAACTCGAGGGCATGGAGCTCAACCTCGACGACAATCTCTTAACCGGGATGCTAGAGGTTACCGATTTTGCACGCCCCGCACTTAATTTTAAGCTGGCCTCACATCGACTCGATGTAGATGCATTGCTGGGTACGCCATCGGTAGCACAGAAGGCGCAGATGGCCCTCCCGGCCAATGGTTCAACGACTAGTGGATCCGCCGCTGCAAAGGATGTTCAGATTAGTTTGCCAATGGAGTTGCTGCGTTCGCTGCAGGTCGAAGGTCAGCTCTCGGTGAAGCAAATCAAGATTGAGAACTTACTGCTCGATGATGTCGAGCTCAGTATCAGGGCGAACAATGGGTTGCTCAAACTGGATCCGATGAAATTGAATTTATACGAGGGTAGTTATCAGGGCAGTGTTCAAATCGATGCCCGTGGCAAAGAGCCTGAATACCAGGTGGTAGAAACACTGGAAGGCGTGCAAATAGGCCAGTTATTAACCGACTACATGGGTGAAGATCGTATCGTCGGTGAGATGGCTGCCAATGCCAGTCTGACCACCGAGGGTGAGTGGCTCAGTGCCTTGAAGAAAAATAGTAACGGTAGCATGGATATTGCGTTTAAGGACGGCGCCCTAAAAGGGTTCAATCTTCGCTATTCTATCGATCGGGTCAGGGCAAAAATGAGTAATCAACCCGAACCATCGAAGCAGCCGCTACAAACCGACTTTTCTTCACTGACCATGAGTGGCAAGATCAGGAATGGTATTTTCAGCAGCAATGATCTCAAATTGCTGGCGCCTCTGCTGCGTGTCGGCGGCGAGGGTATTGCCAATATCAACGATAATACGATCGACTATCGAGTCGATGTAAAACTGGTCGGAACCGTGGCCGGGCAGGAGGGAGGTGAGGCCGACGAGCTCAGTGGCCTGCTGATTCCGGTGCGAATTGTGGGGCCGTTTGAAAATCCGAAGATCGATGTGCAACTCGACGAAATGCTCAAGGCTAAAGCAGCGAATCTTCGCGAGCAGGAGAAAGCCAAACTGAAGGCGGAGGTTGAAAAACAAAAGGCCGAACTGCAAAAGCAGATAGACGCCGAAAAAGCCAGGCTCGAGGCCGCCAAACAACGCGAGAAGGAAAAACAGAGACAGGTGATTGAGGCCGAAAAGAAAGAGGCGGAACAAAAGCTCAGGGAAAAGCTTAAAAAACTGTTCTAAGGCTGCCTGATTAAAAGCTAAACATCATGCATTCTGATCCGGGGCAGCTTTCGACGCTATACGCTCAATCGATTCTCGACTGGTACCAGCGCCATGGGCGTCACGCGTTGCCCTGGCAACTCGACAAAACAGCCTACCGGGTCTGGCTGTCTGAAATCATGTTGCAGCAAACCCAGGTGACGACGGTGATTCCCTATTACCTGCGTTTCATCGAAGTCTTCCCGGATATCGAGTCACTTGCCGATGCCTCGATAGACGAGGTGTTGCAATACTGGCAGGGACTAGGCTATTACGCCCGCGCCAGAAACCTGCATCGGGCCGCACGGATCATGCGTGATGACTACCATGCAGAATTCCCGCAGGAGATGGAGCAGGTGATGGCCTTACCCGGGATTGGTCGTTCGACAGCCGGTGCCATACTAACCTTTGCCTGTGGCCAGTCATGGCCAATTCTGGATGGTAATGTGAAACGCGTGCTGGCACGCAATTTTCAGGTAAACGGCTGGTACGGGCAAAGCCAGACCATGAACAGGCTCTGGCAAATCGCCGATCAGCTAACCCCCGGGCAAAGAACCGCCGACTACAACCAGGCGATGATGGATCTGGGCGCCATGGTTTGTTTAAAAACCAGGCCAAAATGCGAGGTCTGCCCCCTGGACCAATATTGCATGAGCTACCAGCAAGGCACGCAGGCGAGCTTTCCCGAGAAAAAACCATCGAAACCCAAACCGCAAAAACAAACCCTGATGTTATTACATCGTTACCAGGATCGCATTTTGCTTTATCGTCGCCCACCGACGGGAATCTGGGGCGGTTTATGGTCGCTACCCGAAGTTGTCGACAGCGAAGGAATTGCGGAATGGCAGACGCACAACCTGGCGAGTGAAAAAGCACCCAATGCGATCAATACCAATGTGTTGAAGCACCAGTTCACCCACTTCAGCCTCGATATCTCGATTGCCGTCATAGCCCTCGACGAACTACCGGGCAAGATAGCAGATGAAGAAAACATGACCTTCGTAGCCACAGCCGAGTTATCCAAATACGGCTTACCAACCCCAGTACGTAAGCTGCTCATTAGTAAATGGTGCTCACAATAAACTCCCTCTCTCCTCCGGGGCGGTGCGACGCCTCGCGAGGGCAGGGGTGAGGGGGATCATAATCAAAAATGCTGATCCAGTTAACCTTGTAATAGATTCCGGCCTGCGCCGGAATGACGAATAAAGTGGTAAGCATCAAACCCCGTCATGCCAGCGCAGGCCGGAATGACCGCCACGGAAGGTGGAAATGCAATAGGGTTGCTTGGAACAACCCTTGCCCATCAGACAAATGTCGCCAAACGATTAGGAGACTCTATTCAGCATACCAGCTTCCTTCTCGAACTTCTTCACCAAGATTCCTTCATCACCACAGCAACTGGCAGCACACTTATTAACCTCGTTTAAGGCCCCGGCATCCAGCTCCAGCCATGCCGCTACCGGCACATTTTCAGTGGCGCAATCGCAGCTAATATCGGTATGTGCGTAGACATATTTAAGCCCAACCTCGCGCCCGGTCTCGGCGGCCAGATCGATAATTTCATTCGGCGTCGCCGGCAGATGCGACAACTGGTAAGCCGGAAAAAACTTTGTCACATGCCAGGGACTATCGTTCCCCAGGTTGTCTCGAATCCATTCCGCAATTTCACGCAACTCCTGCGGGTTATCATTTTTGCCTGGAATCACGTTAGTTCGGGTTTCCACGTGTATGCCGAGGTCGTGGGCTTTCTTAATCGATCCTAATACCTGTTCGATAGTACTGACTGGACAAATGTCTTTGTAGAACTCCACCGACATACTTTTAATGTCTGAACACAATACATCAATGTGTGGTGCCATTATTTCAAGCGCTTCATCGGTAACAAAACTGTTAGAAACATAGACGGTAAACAGGCCGGCCTCGCGTGCCAGTTTTGACACGTCGAGCACATACTCGAGCCAGACTGCCGGTTCAGAATAGGTGAAGGCGATACCGCCGACCTTGTGTTTGAGGGCGGTCTCAACTAGTTGTTCCGGAGTTACCCAGGCATCGGTAGACTCTCCCCTGGCGAGCTTGTCGAGTGCCTCGACACCCCAGGAAATCTCCAGGTTATGGCAACCCTTGCAGCGAAAATTGCAACCATAACTGCCGACCGACATGACCTTGCTGTCGGGTTGGAAGTGATATACCGGCTTGTTACGGATCGACTCGACTTCAATCGCCGAAATAATGCCGTAAGACAGGTTATAGAGCCTGCCATTACGGTTCACATGCGCCTGGCAAAATCCACGCTGACCATGACGTAAGCGACAGCGCCACAGGCAGAGGTTACAGACAACATCGCCATTGTCCATCGGCTGCTGCAGTAAGGTTTCGACCAGCTGGTAATTATCGGTCATGGATGCTTGATGCCTGAGATTAAGAATTCAGTACAGTGTAAAGCAAGCCCCTACCAATACAATCACAACGATGGAAGGGACACTGCGGACTAGAGCGCCGTTCGACAATATTTTACGCTGTCAGGATAATCTTGAAATGGTATGAGGCGAGGTAAGGTAGTGAATTTTCACAGTAACTTTGATCCACCTTGGGCTACAGTTAATAAACCATTGGTCATGAAATTAAATTAGCATGCATAGAGTGACTGCAGTTGCTGTCGTCTTCCTCATTTTGGTTATAGGTAAAATCCTGTTTAAGGACAATAATCCTAATCTTGAAAGAGGTATGCCGCCAATGCCAACGGCCGTGGCTAAACCTGATGCGGGTGCATGTATCCCGATGGACCGGTTTATAGCGGACTATCCAGAGGCGACGCCCGAAGAATCGCACCAAATGGTGCAATGCAATAATGACCGCGCGGCAAAGCTGGGTCTGCATTTTGACGGGGAACACTTAAGCGAAGGAATGGACTCAAGGGGTATGATCAATCTAGACTAAGATTTTTGTTTGAGGTTTAGTTAGTGCATTCTTGCCGACAGTTACAGAAATTCTTGTATCTTTGTTTCTTCGCTTTCCTTTTCTCGGGGAGCTTAGGCGCAGCCGGGTCCTTACCGGAGCGGTTCCTGGCCCTTGATGGAAAGATTGTTGAAGGCGAAGCCCAGGTTGAGCTTAACTGGCCTAAGGCATCCGGTTCGAATATCGGCCGGGTCAGTATTCAACGACGAATTTTAGGCCAAACCAACAAGGAGTCGTGGCAAAACATTGCATCGATCAGAAGTTTCTCCAGGGTCTACCTGGATAAAGATATTCAGTCAGGTGTCGCTTATGAGTATCGAATCTCTCGCCCCGGCAAAGAGAAGATAGAAACGGGATATTGGGCTACGGGACTGAATCTGCCTGCCGAAGAGAATCGAGGCGTGGCTCTCGTGGTCGTGGACGAAACCCTGGCCGGAGATCTGGCCTCTCACCTCGGCCGTTTCATGCTGGATTTGATCGGGGATGGCTGGACCGTTATTCGTCACGATGTGCCGCGTGGTGACGACAAAGATTTAGTGGCAAATCTTGAGGATGCCCGAAAATTGCGCGCCTGGATTCAAGGCCGTTATAATTCTGCCCCCCTGGCCCCGCATGCTTTGATCCTGATTGGCCATATCCCGGTCGTCAAAAGCGGTCAGTCGAATCCTGACGGGCACGAATATCGCCCCCTGGAAACAGATCTATTCTACGCCGATACGGACGGGGTTTGGCGTGACCATGTTAAGGGAACGGTGCGACATAATGCTATCCCAGGCGATCATATTGAAATGCAGGTAGGGCGAATCGACTTTTCCAATTTAGATACTGCGCTCGGGGATGAAATTTCTTTGTTAAAAAGGTATTTCGACAAGAACCATCACTGGCGGCACGGGCGACTGGGAGATTTACGGCAGGCATACGGGGGCAACAGTTATCTGTCAGGGGAAACCAATGCCCTGCGCAATATTGTTGGACCCAAAGAACTCGTGACAGGCGGCCACCATGACGTGGGTACGCAGCAGCCGTGGTTGTTTGGTGTCGACTTTGGAAGCTGGAAATATTCAGACTACATAACAGTAACTCCTATTAAGACCATTTTTTCCCTGAACTTCGGTAGTGGCAAGCTCGATTTTTCACGAAGGAACAACACCATGACAGTCATGCTGGCGCAACAGTGGTACGGCCTGGCTACGGGATGGGGGAGTCGGCCTGCATGGCAGTTACATCACATGGCGCTGGGAAAATCAATTGGTTACAGTCATTTGCGCACTGTCAATAACGGGACTAGTTCAAAAGGAGGCGCGGGGACTTTAGAATATACCCCAACCGGGGATTACACGTGGGTGAACCCGATCTGGGTCAACCTGTTGGGCGATCCGACAATACATCCCTTTCCATTGGAACCTGTTAGAAATTTGCGGGCTGAAATGTTGGAAGGCAGTGTGCTACTTACCTGGGCTGGGGCAGATACCGGAGCGGGGGTGCAATATCGTGTTTATCGTGGGTTAGATCGATTTGGGCCTTATCAGGCTTTAAACCCATCAGAGTTGCACACCGGGAATCGGTATGTTGACCCGAATCCAGTTCCCGGCGCATGGTATATGGTCCGGGTTCATTCCTTAAAAGAGGTCTATGCGGGCTCTTTTTATACCTTCTCGCAAGGGGCCTTTGCGATGGTGGATAGCGTGCCGCCAAGGGCTAAAGATCAATTGATTTCAACGCCGATGGGGCAGGAAGTAACGATCAGCCTGGCTGGAACGAACCCAGGTTCAGAAAATGACCTGATAACAGCATTTATTAAAGGCCCCGAAGGAGGCCACCTGGTCCAAACGAGCGATGACTGGTCTTTTTCCCCTGATGCCGGATTTACAGGCCGCGTGAGTATTCCATTTACCGTCTTTGATGGAATCGCATCAGATGATGGGCTGGTCAGTATAGACGTTTTGGAACCATGATGTGGTTCATAACGTATGGGCAGGATGGCTGCGAGTACCCGGCTGCTCGCGATGTAGCCTCAACCTCGGTGCATCGCTTTAGATAATAAATTTCAGATTACTTCGAATTTCTTTTCGCGTATTCAGTTATTGTGAAAGGGCTGATTATTTAATCAAACGGATAATCCGTTCGACACCAACAACGGCCCTGTAAACTGCTTCTGAAATCATCACGGAAAGGGTAACGGATGGGCCGTGGTACTGGTTGGATGGATTGGTCATTGTGGGCACTGTCAACTTAACTATTTAAGCCAAAGTAAAATGACCCTGATCCCGGTAAACTAAGCGGCTTCAAAATTTTGGGCGCAGGTAATCTGAAACCACAGATCAAATGCACGATCTCTGAAGAATCGATAATGTTTCGCCTTAAGCAAATGGCGTTGTAATCGAAAGTGATTATTTATCAACGCATGGCAGGCTAAAAAACCTTGTGCCTGGCCAGGTGATTTGAACTTCCTCATTTACCTTTCTCGTTGTCTAGTGGGTTGGTGCGATATCTCAACAATGTTGTTCTTGTATTGATTGGTGTCATGTGGAATTGATGATCCAATGACTTTAAAAGCAGCGGAGTAACTACGCAGCTTATCGGTCGTTATCCGGTTTGGCGCAGGGTTAGATTTGAGAAGTTTGCGCAAGAACTTCAATGCTGCTCTCTTGTCACGTTTTGCTTGAACCAATATTTCCAATGTATTGTTATCCTGGTCAACTGCGCGCCATAAGTAATGATGGCGGCCATTGATTTTAATAAATACTTCGTCTAAGAACCACCGATCGCCCAACTGGCCCCGCGATTTTTTGAGCAATTTCGCGTAAGTTTGACCGAATTTTAAGCACCACCGACGGATAGTTTCATAGGAAACAATAATACCTCTGGCTGCTAGTAGTTCTTCAACATCTCGAAAACTGAGACAGAATCGATGGTACAGCCACACTGCATGACTGATGATTTCACTTGGATAACGAAATCGTTTATAGGTTTTCATAAGGCGATTGTATAATTCGGCGTGTTAAGTTGACAGCACCGCCTTTGGCTATAGATAAAAAAGGTTCGTAGTAATTTGATTTAGATCATAAGAGCCAACAATTAATCGTACTACAGTTATTCGGCCATAAGGGTAGCAGAGCATATATCAATAGGCTTTATATGTTTTCCGATCCTGAGGACTATGATGACAACATTAGAGAACAGCATCTGGTTAGAACATCAGGGTGAAGGCCCTATATTCGCTACAGCAATCCACGCTGGTCATCACCTGAGAGGTGAACTACTACCGTTAATCGCACTCGACGAAGCTAACCGATTACGTGAGGAGGACCCCTATACTGATGACTGGGTCAAGATTGTCCCTGGCTGGATAGTCATGAGGCGTTCCCGTTTCGAAGTGGACTTGAATCGCGTTCGGGATGAGGCCGTTTATCGCTCACCTGAAATGGCCTGGGGTCTGCAGTTATGGAAGGCACCGCTTAGCGACGAATTAGTAGATCACTCGCTGCAGGAGTATGACGCTTTTTATAATGAACTTGAGGTGTTATTGACAAAACTGGCCAGACATTACAACCGCTTCGTAATATTTGATATTCATACCTATAACTATCGTCGCCTGGGTCCAGAGGGACCACCCGCAGATCCTGCACAAAACCCTGAAGTCAATGTCGGTACCGGTACACTGGATCGAAAGCTCTGGGGTCACATCGTTGATCGATTTATGAAAGACCTTAGAGCGTTTGATTTTCTCGGACGACATCTTGATGTGCGCGAAAACATTAAGTTTAAGGGGCGGCAACTTGCCGTTTGGATACACAATAAATTTCCTCATTCAGCCTGTGTATTGTCGATAGAGTTTAAGAAATTTTTCATGGATGAATGGACCGGAGAAGCTGACGAAGAACAGCTTAGGACCATTCGTGAAGCGCTTCATTCGACTATTCCCGGCATACTGGAAGAATTGAATAGAGTGGAAGGAAACCAATGACCATGAGCATCGACGACAGCTTAATCAAAGAGATTGGCGAAACACTGGATCGTAACGAGTCGCTGCGTCGTGATTTACCCGATGGTAGTCGTTTGCGCATCGATCGTCAGTTGCCCTTTCTTTGTATTTATCGTCAGCCCCCGCAAACAGAGGATGCAGGAACAGAACGATTACTACTGGGTGAAGCGGCTTACCTGTTAGCAACTTCCAGAGAACAACAGTATTCAGGGCTGGTGCGTTTGGTTCAAGAATTAGCACAGCGCCAGAGTAAATATTTCGGTAGATTCCTTTTATTTGAATTATGGAGTGCAGAACTGGCTGAAAATAAGCCAATACCCCTGTTTCACATTTTCGCACCCAGTAAGGGCGCGCCACAGCATGCCCTGGAAGAACTGGAAAGTGATTTGCTTGCTATCAATATCGAAAGCCACTCAACACAGGTAGCGCTAACCTATGGCGACAGTTTCCATCCACCGGGGTTGAAACCTTTATTGACTGCTGGAAAGCATGATTTTATTTCCATAGGTTTAGAGGTAAACCCGATATACCGTGACACAGAAAGTGGTGAATTGGATTCATTTATACTACGTGCGTTACATCATGCGCTGGCAAGAGCGCTTAAACGTACTTTCTATACCTTTGCTCATTCTCACACCTCACAACGACCCGCCCATTTTTATGAACTGGGTCGACATGCCATATCGCCGGTAGTTATCGAAACCGATGAGCGGCTTGCCGCTATCAGTCAAAGATTCGATTTGTTGTTACATGTCACACCGGTTAATGTCCCACAGGCCTGGCAACAATTTCATCACTCTAAATTTGAAAACCATCCGGAATTTCTTTATCGCCCCAGGCCTATCGATCCGGCATTGATGAAGCGCGAGTTGTTCTGTATTCCCATCGAACAAATCGAAGATCCTACTCTGGCTCATATTTATCGGGAAAAACAAGATGAATTAGACCGTCAAATTACCCTGGTTTCCGATCGTAATACCTCTCGTTTTTTGTCTGGTAGCCGACAGTTATTTGGTGACATTGAGCCGGAACTATCGTCGTTGGCAAAAAACATCCTGCAGCAACTGCCTCCACATCTCGCCGACGATCATGACAGTGATTTTCTTACTGCTCAGCAGTTTGCCAAACTAGCACGTGACGAGATTGAGGTTTACCGTAAACAGGATCCGAATTTTTCGGCCCGAGTTGAGGTGCGTGACGACATTACCGGTATTTTTGTTTCAAAGGGGGAATTTTTGATAGCCAGCGATGCGCGGGTGCCACGCCTACGTGTTGAGGCAACATTGGCCCATGAAATTGGTACTCATGTTGTTACCTACTATAACGGCAGGCAACAACCCTTATGCGAGTTTTATACCGGTATGGCAGGCTACGAATCGCTGCAGGAAGGTCTGGCGGTATTGGCAGAGTATCTGGCTGGCGGTTTGAGTCGCCCTCGATTACGCCTGCTGGCAGGTCGAGTGGTCGCGGTACAGTCTATTTATCAGGGAGCGGACTTTATCGAGACCTTTCGTGTTTCACATGACCAGTATGGCTTTAGTCAGGCGACTGCATTTAACATTGCAATGCGGGTTTATCGGGGTGGTGGTTATACCAAAGACGCGGTATACCTGCGCGGCCTGAAGAATCTTTTGTCATACCTTGCCCTGGGTGGCGACCTGGAGATGCTATTGATCGGCAAAATCAGTCATGAACAGCTTGCCCTGGTAGAAGAGTTGCAGTGGCGCAAGGTACTCACACCAGCTGTTTTACGACCTCGATATTTAGACCGGCCGGAAACGCAACACAAGCTGGCGTTCTTACGCAGGAATGTTTCGGTTCTCGAACTTGCTTCGGAGGAAACATGCAATTAGGCATAATCGTTAACGACATCAATACCGAGGAGGGAGATTATACGACCACACATCTGGCGATGGCTGCCACAAATCTTGGCCATGAGGTCTGGTATATGGGCGTTGCGGATCTCGCTTACGAGCCAGATGAGAAAGCCCATGGTTATGCCCGTCGTGTAGCAGACAAGAAATACCGTAGCGAAGAAACCTACCTGGCGACTTTGCAAGACAAAAATGCCCACGTTGAACGTATTTGCCTCGATGAACTGGATGTGCTGCTACTACGCAACGACCCGGCTAGTGATGTCAATACCCGTCCCTGGGCAAGACTGGCAGGTATCAACTTTGCTCGCCTGGCCATACGCCATGGCGTTATCGTATTGAACGATCCAGATGGCCTGAGTCATGCTATTAATAAAATGTATTTGCAAAACTTCCCTAAGGAGGTCAGACCTCACACTTTAATTACTCGCAACCGGGCAGAGATAAAACACTTTATCGCGGAACAAGATGGCTGGGCTGTACTTAAACCACTGGCAGGTTCAGGTGGGCGAAATGTATTCTTAATTAATCCACAATGCGGCGCGAACCTGAATCAAATGATCGATGCGGTATCCACCGAAGGGTACATCATAGTTCAGGAGTATCTGCCCGAAGCAGCGCAAGGAGATACCCGAATGTTTTTAATGAACGGTCTGCCGCTGAAATGTAAGGGGCACTATGCCGCTTTTCATCGTGTACGTGATAGCGGCGACAGTGACTTCCGAAGCAACATGACAGCGGGCGCTATTGCAACGAAAGCCATCGTTAACGATGAAATGTTACGCATAGCTGAACTGGTTCGTCCCAAATTAATTGAGGATGGCATGTTCCTAGTGGGACTGGATATTATTGGCCATAAATTAATGGAGATTAACGTTTTTAGTCCCGGAGGTCTTGATAGCGTGGAGAAGCTGGAAGGTGAGCCATTTATGCATGAAGTGATTCAGGACATTGAGCGTAAGGTTGAATACAGGCAGAAAAATCATGCGAACTTCAATAATATCGAAATTGCCATGTTTTAACACCACATGTAGTTAACCAAACACTATTTAGAAAGGCTGGCTGGGCAAAGTAGCGTTGCAGATAATCGGCAAAGGACTCCGCGAATTCTCACTGAAAGTCACTCAGACAAGGCAAAAAATCTCCATTCGGTGAATGCACTTTCACGTCGTATTCATGAAAGCCCGCCCATATCAATTTCGGGGTAATCGGCACCGACGCACAAAATTCGCTCGAACACCCGTTTCAGACTTGACTACGCGGGCGCTCGTTTATTTAATACGCGCTTCCGGCCTTAATGCCCAGGTAGCTCAGTCGGTAGAGCAGAGGACTGAAAATACAGGGAACAGGCGCGGAAAGTCCAAGAATCGTAACAGTTTTCTCCGACCCCACTCCCTCACGCCCGAACTATTCCCGAAATCGGCTTTGATTGATTTCTTGATTTTGACCGTAAAATTCCAGCAATTTTGCAGCAGAGAGTGAATGGATTTGACAATTCGCTCACTCGATATTCACCGAACAGAACCCGAACCGATTTCCCGAAAATGGGACTGCGTGTGCAATCCGTTGGCTCACCGGGATTCTGGTGGGGGTCGGGGTTGCAATTCCGCCGGATTTTGGAAAAGCGGACGTTGACCGACGGGCCCGTAAACGGCAGTTTTCGGCCGATACTGTTGAAAAACTCGATAAATTTAGATGTCTGTTTTTCCGCCAATAACAAAAACATCATGAACTTCCCGTAGCAGGTAGTATGTGAGCTCACCAGCGGTTCTGTCGGAAGAGATCGTTGACCATGGCTCTCCTCCCCCATGTATTAAAATTTGGAAATCGTCACGGCGTAAATAATTTTACCGTCTGGGAAAATTTGGAGTTTTTCAACAGTATCGGCCAACAGCGGACCTTCGTAATGTGTTGAATGACTTCTGCTTACGGCACAATCCGTTCATTGAGCCTGCAATATAAGCGGCAGGTAGTCGGCATGCCTGGTGGCTGGAATTTGGCAGGAATGATCGGCGGGAAAGAGCAATATTGGGCGTATCGGCTGGAATCAGTCAGATTTCGGATGCTCCAGGACTGGACGGCTTCGCGAGCCCTTCGTTATCGTCTTGATTTTCGCAGGCAATAAAAAAAGCTGTGAATTAAAGCAAGAATAAAAAACCCACAAATAAGCATCATTAAGAACGGTTCCCTTAACTGGGTCTGTGACATGACCTGGCTCAAAAAAACTTTACCCTCGTTGAGATTTGTTAAAGTCTGAGCGGAAAAGTTTTCAACAACATAGCTGGCTTTCAAAAATTTAATGGAAAAGCTATAGATTACCCATGAGAGTAGTCCTATCAAGGTTGGGAGAATATATAGAAAGGGTCGGTGAGCGCGGCGATCTTCTTTTTTTATATCAGTGTTAGACCAAAAAATATCCAATTGATCCAGATCTTCTTTGCTTTTAAGCGTGCTGTTCTTTTCCCAAAAGCTTTTGACTCCGCCTGCTTTTTTAAATTTTTCTGAAAAGAAGTTAAAGAGAAGGTAATTCAATACCAACGGAAAGAGAACTTTGGCCGCCACCACTAACAAGTCCATGCGGCCCGTGAGAATAGAAGTTGCAATAAGCGCCAATCCAATTAATGCCAACACCAACGCGACCGTGCGAAAGATATTTCGATCGGCGACTCTTGCCGAATTAATATTTCCTTCTAAATATTCAATCTTAATACGGGCACCAATTTTATGGGTGATGGTGTTCCTACCCAAACTATCGACAAAGTAACTTTCAACACCATTGTAAAGAAATGAAACCACCGGGCGATAGAGAAGCTGAGACATATTGTGAACGCCACTTCTCATCGTGGTTGTGTACTTTTCAATCCCCACCACGCTGCCGTCGATACTTAGTGATCTTCCTTTATAACGGGAAGAAAAAAGATAGAATGCCGTGGCAAAGCCAATAGACACGCTGCCAATCAACACAATGCCAAATTCACTGATGAGGTTAAGATCCATTTGCATCAAAATATTGTAATACGATTTCGAGTATAGGAAATATTAACACCTTATTTTCATTATTCCCGCAAGTAAAGAATGATAGCAGCGGCGCCGTCTCGCCCTGGAGCATCCGAAATCTTGGGCGCTATTCGGGACACACCCTACTGTTGATGGTGAACCTAAAATCTAAATAATCCACCCTCCAGGACCATGCAATTTCCCGATAGCAGCCGTTCACAAATCCAGCTTGTGGGGCTGGATTCGGCACACAACGGACGCCCAGATAATTACGACGAGTAGCTGCTAACTGGAATTCCCCCATATCGGTGGACACTCATCCGAATAATGTCTGGAGGTGTCAGATGACAAAACCGAAGCGATATAAACGTTATAGCGCGGAGTTCAAGCGAGAAGCGATCAGAAGGGCTAATGCAGAAGGTACGACGGATGCGGCAGTTTGCGCCGAGTTGGGTATCAGCACACGACAGTTTCGTCGTTGGCGAGACGAACTACAGTTGTTAGGCAACGATGCATTCCCAGGTCAGGGTCGAACCCGCGATCAGGAGTTAGCCGATCTCAAGCGCGAGTTAGCCAAGGTAAAGAAGGAGCGAGGCTTTTTAAAGGAAGCAGCGGCGTACTTTGCCAAGGGATCGAAGTGAAGTACGCCTGTATCGAAAATCGCAGAAGTCGTTTCGCGGTTCGTATGATGTGCCTATTTTGCGCGACGGCTGCGGAATCACACGGGCACGAGACGAGAATTGTTTGGAAACTGACATCGTGTTCTTTAAACCTACACCTTGTCATTTTTATTGATCCATATCAAGAGAATCGCGATCCGACCGCGGTAAATTAAAACATAAATTATTATCGGTCGTCTATCAGTTAGGTGATATGGTTGTGGTGGAAGCTATGGCTGGCGGTTTGTAGGGCCGAAGTAACCACTATCCGGTCGATTTTATAGTGTTTAACAAGGAAATATTAATCATGAACTACTTCAGTAAAATCAGCCTCATGCAGGCCGCGGTTGCTGCGCCAGTGGGTCCGGGGGCAGTTTGCTCAATTCCTTTGCACGATACTCTGTAATAGCATTTTGAAGGATAAATCCTTGCGACCTGCCATATCACTATTGCGCGTCCTGGCAATCGCCACCACAGTACTTGTCTTCGCACTGTTACCAATAATAACCCAGGAAGCAGCCGCGAGCCAGACGGGTGATGTTGAAACCTCGGCAACGACCCCTGCGGAGATCCGGCCGGTGCGCACAGACAGTCCGCGCGACACGCTGAGAACCTTCCTGCGTCTGCGCGATAGCCTGGAGACGGCGCTGCTCGACTATCGCGCCGAGCGGTCGACGCAAGGGGCGAAACACATCTCCCTCCTGTTAGCGCAGTTCAGGGCTCTTGTCGATCTCAGCCAGGTGGCGCAAACATCGCGTAGCGAAATGGGAGACGGTACGAACGCGTATCTCCTCGACATCTTCGGCCGTGTGGTGATGCCGAATCTCGACATTGTGCCCGAGGCAGGGGCGTTCGAGGACGAAGGTCTTGCCCAGTACCGTATCCCCAGGACGCCGATCCGGATCACTCGCATTGACGCAGGGGCACGTGAGGGCGAATTCCTGTTCAACGCTCGCACGGTACACGTCGCCCCGCGATTTTATCGCGCCATTGAGGACCTACCGCTACGTTCACGCCTTGGGATAACGAGCTGGAACACCACGATGCCCCAGATTACGGGACCCCTGATTCCGTCTGCGGTTGTATTAGCAATGCCAAGAAGTTTATGGAATCTCTGGCTCGATACACCGATCTGGAAGGTGATCGCAACCATTTTGATCGTGCTGATTGCTGCGCTCCTGCTCGTGTGCCTCCACCGCTGGTTGTCACGAATCGAGCCCGATACGCGAATCGGCTTTCTTTCCTGGCGCTTGATTCGTCCGGTCTCGATCATAGGCGTGGTCGGGCTACTGCCCCCCTTCATCGACAAGCAGATCAACACCTCGGGTGTTTTCTCCAACCTGGTCGATACGACCACGACGGTTTTGCTCTATTTTTCCGCCGCCTGGCTGTTCTGGCTCGCTGTCCGGCTCCTGTTCGAGTGGGTAATTCTGTCGCCTCGTATTGGGGACGAAAGTCTCGACGCCAATCTTCTGCGTTTGATCGCAGGCACGGTCGGAACTGTCGGTGTCATTGTCATCCTGGCCTACGGCGGACAGGCACTGGGCCTGCCAGTCCTGAGCCTGCTCGCCGGTCTCGGCATAGGCGGTCTCGCGATCGCACTGGCGATCAAGCCGACGCTCGAGAACCTGATCGGCGGTGTGGTCCTCTATGTCGACAAGCCCGTACGCGTCGGCGATTTCTGTTCCTTCGGCACCCAGATGGCGACGGTCGAATCCATCGGAATCCGTTCGATCCAGCTCCGCGCTCTCGACCGCACGCTGATCACGGTGCCGAATGCCCAGTTCGTCGATCTGGAACTCGTCAACTGGGAAAAGTGCGATGAATTGATGATTAAAGAGAAAATCGGTGTACGCTACGAAACGACACCCGATCAGTTGCGCTACGCACTGGCGAAACTGCGTGTGATGTTGCAGGCCCATCCGCGGCTCAACAGCAAAAAGGTCCGCGCCCGTTTCTCAGGATTTGGTAGCAGTTCGCTGAACATCACTATCAGGGTTTACGCGCAGACACAGGAGTGGGACGAATTCCACGCGATCCGCGAGGATATCTTATTGCGTATCTGCGATGTTATCGCCGAGGCCGGGACCGGATTCGCGTTTTCATCGCACACCCTCTACATGGGCAAGGATAATGGGCTGGACGAGGAGACCGGCAAGAATGCGATGGAGCAGGTCGAGGCATGGCGCCGCACGGGGCAGCTACCGTTCCCGAACCCTTCACCAGAACAAATCAAAAGCATCAACGACACGCTCGATTACCCGCCTAAGGGTTCGCCGGAGGCGTCCCCCGAGGATCTGGAGGCTGCGGCTGGTGCCGAGAGTCTTTTGGCAGAACCGTCGTCAGGAGAACAACTTGACGAGCATAAGGAAAACGGGGGGCGCAGGAGCGAACCCTAGACACTTCATACATTTCTCCTTCAAGGCCTGACATTACAGGTAAAATATCAACCTTGGAATTCTTGGGACGGAATACCTATACTAGGCGACAACTATCCTGACAGAGAGGGATACTGTTGAAAAACTTCAAATTTTTCGACTGGACAAAACCATTTGCGTTTTAA
>JBGUEB010000029.1:0-20290 GCA_041821565.1 Gammaproteobacteria bacterium
CGCTGGACCCGGGACCTCGCCTTCGAGAACAGGCTGGCAACCAGTTACGAGCGCCTGAATGATACAACAGTGCGATTTAATTTGCGCAAAGGCGTGAAATTCCACAGTGGCAACGATATGACCGCGGCGGATTTCAAATGGACGTTCGACCGGCTCAAAGTCAGTCCTGATTTTAAGGGTATATTCACCAATTTCAGCGCGCTGAACGTGATCGATGACTACACTATCGACCTGGTTACGACTGGCCCTTACCCGTTGGTTTTGCATACAGCGACTTATATCTTCCCAATGGATAGCAAGTTCTATACCGGAACCGATGCAAACGGTAATGACAAGGGCGAAATCGTCAAAAACGGCGCCTCATTTGCATCGACCAACCTGTCTGGCACCGGTCCTTACACGGTGACCTCGCGTGAACAGGGCGTGAAAATTGTTTTTGATCGCTTCAAAGACTACTGGGATATAGACTCGAACGGCAATGTCGATCAGATTATCTTCACGCCGATCAAAGATGAGCAAACTCGTGTTGCGGCCCTGCTTTCAGGCGATGTTGACTTTATCGCACCGGTTTCACCGAATGACTTTGGTCAAATCAAGAGAAGCAGCAAGGCCGACCTGATCACCATGCCTGGTACTCGCATCATCACCTTACAGATGAACCAGGAACGTCGTCCTGAATTCAAGAACATACTGGTGCGTCAGGCGATTGTTAACGCGGTTAACAACGAAGCGATCGTGGAAAAAATCATGAAGGGCTTCGGCACCACGGCTGCACAGATGAGTCCGGAAGGCTACCTCGGGTATAACTCAAAGCTGACCCCGCGTTTCGACCTTCAGGAAGCGAAAAACCTGATGAAAGAAGCCGGTTACGAAGATGGCTTTAGCGTGACCATGATGGCGCCTAACAATCGTTATGTAAACGATGACAAGATCGCGCAGGCAGTTGCTGCGATGTTGTCGAAGATCAACATCAAGGTAGATCTGCAAACCATGCCGAAGGCCCAGTACTGGCCTTTGTTCGACGAGCGTGCAGCAGATATCATGATGATTGGCTGGCATTCGGATACCGAAGACAGCGCTAACTTCTACGAGTTTCTGGCGATGACACCGAATAGCGACACCGGTATGGGTGCTTACAATTCGGGCAACTACAGCAGCGAGTTCGTCGACGAATCCACGATGATGGCGAATATGGAGACCGATCAGAAAAAACGCGCTGAAATGTTGCAGGCGATCGAAGAACGCATCTATCAGGAAGCTGGTTTCATTCCTTTGCACTGGCAGAACCTGGCCTGGGCGGCACGTAAAGGGGTTGAGGCTGAATGGATCGTGAATGCGTTCAATTTCCCATACCTGGGTGATCTGGTCATCAAAGATTAACATCTAAAGATTAATAATGACTATCTGGGCAGGTATTTCACCTGCCCAGATATCTTAGCCAACCACTTCCATGTTTCAATTTCTGATCAAACGCGCGATACAGGCATTCGTGGTGATGTTTATCATCAGTATTTTCTGTTTCCTGGTGCAAGACAGTCTCGGCGATCCGATACGGGAAATGGCTGCACAATCAATGTCTGAGGCCGAAAGGGATACTCTGAGAGAATCCATGGGTCTGAATGATTCACTGCTGGTGCAGTATGGACGCTTTGCCGGCCGGGCATTAAAAGGTGACCTGGGTAACTCTTATTTTTTCAAAGAACCTGCGCTCACCGTTATCATGAAAAAATTACCCGCAACCCTGGAACTCGCATTCGCCGCTTCGTTTTTGATCATTACAATTTCTATACCGCTCGGCGTGTTTACCGCTATCCGTCCACGCCACTGGTTTAGTCGCTTCACGATGGCGGCCAGCGTGATTGGCATATCGATTCCAGTATTTCTCACCGCCCTTGGATTAATTTTTATTTTTTCTGTGACCCTGGGCTGGATGCCTTCCTTCGGTCGCGGCGAAGTTGTTCATATCTGGGGATACTGGAGTAGCAATTTTTTTAGCTGGGACGGCTTCGTTCATATCATCATGCCGGCGATTGCATTGTCTTCGATTATGCTGCCGCTGTTCATTCGGCTGGTTCGCGCCGAAATGCTCGAGGTATTGAGCTCGGAATATGTCAAGTTTGCACGTGCCAAGGGGCTGGGCCCAGGACCGGTTTACCTTAAACATGCATTAAAAAACACCATGCTGCCGGTAATCACGGTCGGCGGTGTGCAAATCGGTATCATGGTGGCTTACACCATTTTAACCGAGTCTGTATTTCAATGGCCCGGGATGGGTTTCATGTTCCTGGAAGCGGTTAATCGATCGGATATCCCGTTAATTACAGCCTATATCATGTTTGTCGGGTTTGTTTTCGTCGTCGTCAATACCCTGGTCGACATGCTCTACGGCATGATTAATCCGATGGTCGACCTGGTGGGTAAAGGCTGATGGATACGCTGAACTTATACTGGCAACGAATGCTGGAATCGGACTTAATCTACTACTATCGGCGCGACAAAATTGCTATTGCGAGCAGTCTGACATTTCTAATTTTCGCATTGATGGCATTATTTTCACCATTAATCGCTCCCTTCGATCCTTACGACTTAACCCAGCTAGATTTAATGAATTCGGAGATGGCACCGAGCTGGATCGAGGGTTCGGATCCCCGCTTTTTCCTCGGTACCGACGATCAGGGACGAGACCTGTGGAGCACCATTCTCTATGGTATGCGGGTTTCGCTATTGATCGGTATCTGCGCGGTTTTATTACAGGGCACGATCGGCATTGTCATCGGCCTGGTTTCGGGTTACATCGGCGGCAAGGTCGACAGCCTGTTAATGCGTATCGCCGATGTACAACTATCATTCTCGACACTGATGGTCGCCATTATTGTACTGGCGATTGTAAAGAACGCATTTGGCGGTGATACCTATAGCAGCTGGGCGATGGTGATTCTGATCCTGGTTATCGGTTTATCCGAATGGCCACAAATAGCACGAACCGTGCGTTCCTCGGTACTCGCGGAAAAAGAAAAGGAATATGTCGATGCCGCACGCGTGATGGGGTTTGGGCCGATTCGTATCATGTTCAAACACATACTACCCAATTGCCTGTCGCCAATTTTTGTTATTTCTACCGTGCAGATTGCAAACGCGATCATCACCGAGGCGGCTTTATCGTTTCTCGGCCTGGGTATGCCGGTTACTCAACCCAGTCTTGGTTCACTCATCAGCATTGGCAAGGAGTACCTGTTCTCGGGCTCCTGGTGGATTACGCTGATTCCAGGGTTTTTCCTGGTGGCTATCGTCATCGCAATCAACCTGATGGGTGATTTCTTACGCGATGTATTCAACCCGCGGCTTTACAAGGAATAGCTTCTCCAGACCGCGGTATCTTTGTAGGGTGGGTGCAATCCATTAAAATAGCATGCCAGTGTGATAGCAATCATTAAAACCCAGGATGAAGAGTTACACTCATTCTAAGAATTAACTGTTAGCCTGTCATAAACCGCATCATCCATTGTGCCCAGACCTGCGCATCGGGTTCTCCATTGTCGATAAATATCCTCGCCTTTTCCACTTCTTCCGCTGGCATTTTAGCTTCCGTTGCGGCGAGAAAGTTATTCATCGCCCGCAGGGGTTGTTCTGGATGCCCTTGCAGACTCATTATGTTACTGCCAAGGGTATAGGCATAGTAAGGATAGCTAGCGGTATTCGCGAAACTCTGTGCGTTTTCCGGCAAGCGCGTCACGCGTTCCTGGTTGAAATGATAAATACCCGTATTGGTCTCACCTGGCTGCATCCAGTCGTATTGCCGGGTTATATTCAAAACATAGTTGCCGATAACCCAGCCCTGCTCATTTTTGGCGACTTCACCGCCAAAGGTTTTAGCCACCAGTTGATGACCAAAGCAGGAGGCGACGATTTGCTTGTTAGCCTCATTCACATCCACCAATAATTGCGACAATTGCTGAATCCAGTCATCATCGTCGTGCACGCTCGCCGGGCTACCGGTGAACAGGAAGGCATCATAATCGTCTATTGACTCCGGAAACTCGCACATTGAAACAAAGTAAATATCGAAAACTGCCTTTGAGTTTAGTGGCGCCAGTAAATCGACAAATTTTTGCGCGTCGGTAATACCCTCATCGTCAGCCCAGTAGGACTCGGGCACCGCGTCGAGGATTGCGATTTTGACCGGTTTATCAAGCACTTGTTAAATCTCCGAAAATTAAATTCAGTTGCTTGATAACTTACCATTTTCCGAATTCAGGTTACAATTGAATTCTGCAGAAATAGTGTTTAAATCAGCAGATTAAACCGATTGAGCTGGAGTAAATCGAATGACACCTGAAGAATTTCGCGAGGCAGGACACCGCCTGATCGACTGGATTAGCGATTATCGAGAAGGCATCGAGCAAATGCCGGTACGTGCCCAGATAGCTCCGGGCGATATCAGGAATAGCCTTCCCAATATACCCCCCCGGCAACCAGAGTCTCTGCAAGCATTGCTCGACGACCTGCAGGATATCATCCTGCCCGGCATCACCCAGGTACAACACCCGATGCATTTCGGCTGGTTTCCCTCGAATGCTTCGCTGGCCTCGGTGCTCGGAGATATTGCCAGCTCGGGACTCGGCACGCTTGGCATCTCATGGGAAAGTTGCCCCGCACTAACCGAAGTCGAAGAGGTTGTCTGCGACTGGTTACGCCAGTTAACCGGGCTATCCAGTCAATGGGAAGGCACGATTCATGACACCGCATCGACTGCCTGTTTGACAGCTTTGTTAGTTGCCCGTGAAAAAGCCAGCAACTTTTCAGAAAGTCGGGGTGGTTTACAGGCCGAACCGAAACCACTTATCGTCTACAGCACCGGGGAAGCACATTCATCAGTCCGCAAATCTGCGCTGCTGGCTGGTTTTGGCAATGATAATTTACGCATGATCAAGGTTGATGAGAATACTCATGCCATGTCTACCACTGACCTCGAAACCTGTATTGAAAGGGATCTTGCCAATGGATGCGCGCCAGCCGCAATTATTGCGTCGATAGGCTCCACCGGTGTGACCGCGATCGACCCACTTGAACAAATCGGCGAAATCGCCAATCATTACAAAATCTGGTTGCACGTCGATGCAGCAATGGCCGGCAGTGCCATGTTACTGCCCGAGTGTCGACACCTGTGGCAAGGCGTAGAAAACGCCGACTCAATATCCTGGAATCCGCACAAATGGATGGGCACTATTCTCGATTGCTCACTGTTTTACGTGCGGGACCCACAGCTATTAATCCGCGTGATGTCAACCAATCCGAGTTACCTGCGTTCCAGCGTCGACGAAAAGACCACCCAGTATCGCGACTGGGGTATCCCGCTCGGGCGTCGATTTCGCGCGCTGAAACTATGGTTTCACTTGCGCCTCGATGGCCCTGACGCAATTCGCGATCGATTGCGTCGCGATCTCGATAATGCAAAATGGTTTGCCGAACAGGTAGACAAAACTGCTGATTGGAAGGTACTAACACCTGTAAACCTGCAAACCATTTGTATTCGCCACCAGCCCGCCGGGCTTGAAGGTGAAGCACTCGATACACATACGCTCAACTGGGTTAGCAAAATCAACCAGTCGGGTGAGGCATTTATGAGCCCCTCGCAACTTAACGGTCGCTGGATGGTACGAGTATCGATTGGTGTTGAGGCGACAACACGCGGACATGTAGAAAAACTATGGGGTTTAGTCCAGGACACCGCTATAAACTGTTATCAGCTTGTCTAAACCCGCTAAATTTAAAAGACTTCTGAATTAAAAGGCGATACATTACGCCGATTCTCAAATCACTACCCATAGCCCGCATATTGCACGAAGGCGGTACCCAAATTGAAGAATACCCTATAATTAATTAATATATATCCAGGAATGTTGACATGATCGAAAATTACAGTTTGTGCCTGAACGAATTCAGGAAAAATCTGGCTGCCAATCTTGGCCGACAGGGATGTCGCGGTCCGGCGTCCCGGTGCTAGAGCAATGCAGGAGCAATTTGCCGCGTTTGCCATATTTCCCCTGATCTTCGTTCCCTTCATGCAATATACAGATTAATGGACACGCGCAATGGGTTTATCGAAACGATAGGCAATACGCCGCTGATTCGTTTGCGAGCCGCGTCCGATGCAACTGGTTGTGAGATCCTCGGTAAGGCCGAGTTCATGAACCCGGGTGGCTCTGTCAAAGACCGGGCCGCGTGGTGGATGATTCGCGAGGCCGAGAAAGACGGCTCGCTGCAGCCGGGCGGCACAGTCGTCGAAGGTACGGCTGGAAACACCGGCATCGGCATCGCCCACATCTGTAACGCACGCGGCTACTCCTGTGTCATCTATATGCCCGACAACCAGTCGACGGAGAAGGTCGATATGCTTGAGACGCTGGGGGCAGAGGTGCGTGTTGTGCCTACGGTGCCTTATACGAATGAGATGAACTACCAGAAGCAGGCGGGTCGCTATGCCCAGGCGTACGAGGGCGTCCTGTGGGTAAACCAGTTTGACAATACCGCCAATCGACTCGCCCACTACGAGTCGACAGGACCCGAGATCTGGCAGCAGACAGAAGGTAAGGTGGATGCTTTCGTATGTGCCGTCGGCACCGGAGGAACACTGGCTGGGGTGTCGAAATACCTCAGGCAACAAAAGCAGGACATCCAGTTGGTGCTGTTGGACTGCATGGGTAGTGCGCTCTACAATTTCGTCACGACAGGCGAGGCGATCATGAGCGAAGGACCAACCATTACGGAGGGGATCGGCAATAGCCGCGTCACGGATAACCTGTCCGGCACCGAGGTCGATTGGGCGCTACAGGTATCCGATCAGGACATGGTCATCATGGTTTATCGATTGTTGCGCGAAGAGGGTTGGCTGTTTGGTTCGAGCACGGGTATCAACGTCTGCGGTGCAATCCAGGTAGCCAGGGAGCTCGGCCCGGGACATACCGTGGTGACGATGCTTTGTGATGGCGGCGGCAAGTATCAGTCACGACTGTTCAACGAGCAATGGTTGGCCGAAAAAGGCCTGTACAGCAGCTAGTCCGTATACAGTACGAAGGCGATACCCACAATGATGCCGATTAAAAAAGATGCTGTTGTCGCTATTATTCAAAAGGCAGACACTTTTTTATTTATCAAGAGATCTGATTATATCAATACTGCTGCTGGATACTGGTGTCCGGTGAGTGGCAGGATAGAGGAAAATGAGACTCAAATTGAGGCTTTACAACGAGAAGTAAACGAGGAGGTCGGCCTCCGGGTTAAAGCCATAAAGAAAATTAGTGAAATCCCCTCGCATGATAATCAGTTTAAATTGCATTTCTGGACGACTGAAATAATATCGGGTGAAGCTTCTATAACGAGTAATGAGGCAACCGATTTCAAGTGGGTAACTTTAGAACAAATGAAACAGCTTCACCCCGTTTTTCAGGAAGACATAGCGGTTATCGAACAATTGATTGATGACAATAGATAAATAACTGAGGTCAACCAGGTGCCGCGATAATTAAGAATCCTTGTCCGTACCCAGAGATAGAAGCCATAACGACCCCGCAGCTACGCAACTAAAGCCAACTATGAAAATTACCGGCATCGCCGAATAGCCTAAAACATTCCAGAAGATGCTTTCTAAGGTGCTCACAATTTATCCTTCATGGTTTACTGCCATCCTTCCACGCCGCTCATATCCGGTAGCCGATGCGCGACACCCTTGTGACAGTCAACGCAGGTTTTCTCACCCGAGGCCAGTGCGGTGGAGTGCTGGACGACGCTGCGTCGTCCCTGTTCAGAAAAGTCCATGTAATCGAAGTCGTGGCAATTTCGGCATTCCTGGGAGTCGTTTTTCTTCATCCGTTGCCATTCGCGGTTGGCCAGATAACCTCTTCTGGCGTGAAACTTTTCCAGCGTATTAATAGTTCCCAGCGCATAGGCAACCAGTTCTTTGCTGGCCTGAACCTTCCGAACAATTTTATCCGACCACTCGTGCGGGACGTGGCAGTCGGAACAGGTCGCGCGCACCCCCGATCGATTCGAATAGTGAATAGTTTCACGGATCTCTGCGACGATCGGTGCATGGCAGCTTGAGCAAAAAGCCTCGGTATTAGTGGCCTCCATACCGGTATTAAAAGCGCCCCAGAATAGAATGCCGCCGACGAATCCGAGCCCCAGTAAAACCCCCGAAGCCGCTTTACTCGGTTTTGAAAGTCTTCGCCAAAATGTTTTAACCAATTTCATATATCCCCTACCGTGCAGGTTTTATCTATTGCAGGGATACGACAGGTTTAAAGTCGTTTTCGATCAGTGTGCCGGTATCTGCCTGGGTAACATGACACTGTAGACAGAAATATCGTCGAGGCGACACATCCGACAATACCAGGCCTTCGCGTGTGACGTAGTGAGTCACGCTGATTTTTGTTGCACCGGATTCGACCGATCTTTTGAAGCTGTGACAGGACAGGCATTTATTCGCATTGGTTGATATTTCATAGCCACGAATTTTATGCGGGACTAGCGGCGGCTGATAAACATAATCACTAACATAAGGACTGCGGTCTTTGATTACACGCTTAAAGGGATCGGCCTTACGAGTCACATTCAGTTCAGTCAATCCTCGCAATGAAGCCTGACCACCGGGGCTGACATTGTCAATTACCCCTGCCTCCGAGTCACTGGTTTGTTGGCCATGGGCCACTGCGAGGACAGCTGTAACCATCAATGCTGTGATTAATTTTTGCAATGTTTTCAATGTGATCTTCATATTCATCACGCTTTGGATATTTTAATGGCGCACTTTTTATAGTCCGTCTGCTTCGACAGCGGGTCGGTCGCATCCAGGGTTACCTTGTTGATCAGAATGCGTGCGTCAAACCAGGGCACAAAAACCAGGCCCACGGGCGGCCGATTGCGGCCACGGGTCTCAACTCGACATCTTATTTCACCCCGCCTTGACTGGATCAACACTTCATCCGCTCGACGCAGGCCGCGGGTTTCAGCGTCTTTCGGATGTATGTAGCACAGTGCGTCCGGAACTGCTTTGTAGAGTTCAGGGACGCGTTGTGTCATCGAGCCGGAGTGCCAGTGCTCTAGCACTCGTCCTGTGCATAACCACATATCGTACTCCGCATCGGGTACTTCTGGCGGCGGTTCGTAGGGCGCAAATATGATATTCGCCCTGCCGTCCTTGTGACCATAAAATTCGAATCCGGCGCCGGTTTTAACGTAGGGGTCAGAACCTTCCCTGAACCGCCAGAGGGTTTCCTTACCATCGACCACCGGCCATCTAAGGCCGCGTTTCTGATGGTATCGCTCGTAGGGTGCCAGGTCGTGCTTATGGCCTCGACCGAATGATGCATATTCCTCAAACAAACCCTTTTGAACATAAAATCCATTGGCATGTGATTCGTCATTGAGTTCACGCGCCTGTTCGACCGGGAAACGATCTACCTGGCCATTGCGGAATAACACCTCGTACAGTGTTTTACCCGCGTATTCCGGCATACTGGCAAGCAATTCCTCACTCCAGACTTCTTCCATTTTGAAGCGTTTGGAAAATTCCATAATTTGCCAGCTATCAGATTTGGCTTCGCCAGGTGGCGAGACCTGCTGGTACCAGGTCTGGGTGCGACGTTCGGCATTGCCATAGGCGCCTTCTTTTTCTACCCACATGGCGGTGGGTAGAATCAAATCGGAAGCCTGACAGGTTACCGTCGGGTAAGGATCGGAGGTCACGATAAAATTGTCGGGATTACGATAACCGGGTAATCCCTCCTCCATCATATTCGGCGCGGCCTGCATATTGTTATTGCACATCACCCAGTAAGCGTTGAGTACGCCATCTTTTAATTTACGGTTTTGCAGAACCGCATGAAACCCTGGTTTTGCAGGTATAGTGCCTTCCGGTAGTTTCCATATCTTCTCGGCAATATCCCGGTGTTCTTTTTTGGCGACCACCAGGTCGGCGGGCAATCGATGCGAAAAGGTACCCACTTCTCGAGCAGTACCACAGGCAGACGGTTGTCCTGTCAGGGAAAATGGACTATTCCCCGGTTCCGATATCTTCCCCATCAGTAGGTGGATGTTGTAAATCAGGCTATTCATCCACACACCACGAGTGTGCTGGTTCACGCCCATGGTCCACAGCGACATGACCTTTGTATTCGGCTCGGCGTAGGTTTTTGCCAGTTCCAGTAAACTGGCTTCCGATACACCGGACATCTCGGCTGCTTTTTCAAGGGTATATTCGGCGACTGAGGTTTTATATTCCTCAAAAGTCATTTTATGCATTTTACCGACGTTGGCATTCGCGGCTTTTTGCTGTAACGGATGCTCATCGCGTAAACCATAACCGATATCGGTAGTCGCGCGTTTGAAATTGGTGTGCTTGTTAACAAAGTCCCAGTTCACCGCATCGTTTTGAATGATGTAATTGGCAATAAAGTTGGCGATTGCGAGGTCAGACTGTGGTGTAAAAATCAGACTATTATCAGCCAGCTCGAAACAGCGATGATAAAAAGTGGACATTACGTGGACCTTGACGTGAGGATTGCTTAAACGTCGGTCCGTTAAACGAGTCCACAATACCGGGTGCATTTCAGCCATATTCGCGCCCCACAGTACAAAGGCATCGGCACTTTCGAAATCGTCGTAGCAACCCATGGGTTCATCGATACCAAAAGTGCGCATAAAGCCGCCAACTGCGGATGCCATGCAATGGCGCGCATTGGGATCGATATTGTTGGAGCGGAACCCGGCTTTCATCAGCTTCACAGCTGCATAACCTTCCATTACGGTCCATTGGCCCGAGCCAAACATACCAACACTGGTAGGACCGCGTTTTTTCAAAGCCGCTTTCCATTTTTCTGCCATGATGTCAAACGCGGTATCCCAGGAAACCGGCGCGAAATCGCCATTCTTATCGTATTTGCCATCTTTCATTCGCAGCAGCGGGGTTTGCAGACGATCGTCTCCATACATGATCTTGGATAGAAAATAACCCTTGATACAGTTCAGGCCCTTGTTGACTGGTGACTCAGGGTCGCCCTGGGTTGCAACGACCCGACCAGTTTGCGTACCCACCAGCACAGAGCAACCGGTACCACAGAATCGGCAAGGCGCCTTGTCCCAGGATATTTTGGTTTCCTCGAGATCGACAATCAGGTTGGTAGCTATTGCTGGCAATGCAATGCCGGCAACCGCGGCAGCCGAAGCCGCGGCGTTTGCTTTTATGAAAGCGCGTCTGGTCAGGTTCATAATTATTCGTTCTCTAATGAATCGAAATGCTCTATTTGATGATATACAAGTGCGGTGCCGAGCACATATTTAATATTGTTTATTTTGTTTATAACATCGGTGATATAACCCTGTTTTTGGGTTTCTATCACGACGACGAGTTTACCTTTAGTGGACTCACCGTGAATTTCTGCACCGGACAGTTGCTCGATGATATTTTTTACATATTGCAGGTGATCGGGTCTGACATGTACCACCATGCTCGATATGTGAACTTCTTGCCGATCCATTACACGAGCCTCTTTGCTTGCTTGAACACATCCGAGTGATGTTATAGAAACCTCTTAAAAATATTATAATTCAGTTATTTACACAGTTTTAAACAACGCAAATGTTACCACAGCTGGAAGTTAAGTCTCCTTAAAATTCTCGGGGTAAATTGTTCATGCCTTGTATCAAATATCGGATAGGAAGACAGGCATCACAGTGATATTCTGTTTTTACGTTTACACTAGCGATGGATAAAACCGTTGATATCGAATCTTAACCGACCCTAATGATTATCCCAACAATGCTTTAACGGCCTTGCCCTAAGGAGGCATATTATGAAACTAATGACAATATTAACCCTGATCCTGAGTCTTTTAAGTGGCTGCATGAGCGCATCTCAGCACTGGGATGCGGTGCGGGATCATGTCCGCGGCGATTAAGATTTAAAAGTCCAACAGAAATTACTCTGGGAAATAAATAGCTTGCCCGTAATAACTGTGTGTTTAAAAATACGCTTTCATACCCATTTACACCGATGATGAATAAATCTCACCTCAATTGGGCAACCCCCGTTCTTGCGTTTTTACTGCCGATGCTGGTCTATTTAAGCCTGTCACGACTATTACTGATTATCTGGCAATTTGACCGTGTCTCTGAAACCGGCGGTACCTGGTTCGTATTATTACAGGGCCTTCGGTTTGATCTGGTTGTACTGGCAGGATTTCTGATCATACCTGTTACATTGCTGCCGTTACTCGCAACCAATCGATGGTCAATGAAGCCGGCCCTATGGCTGCTCAAGGTTTATTTTATTGTATTGACGGCATTACTGGTTTTCATGGAGCTGGCGACCCCTAATTTTATTATGCAATTCGACTTCAGGCCCAATATTTTAATGGTTGAGTATCTGAAATATCCGAAAGAGATAATGTCAATGCTGTTAAAGGCTTACCCCTTGCAACTTCTGGTTTCCGTGCTGGTGACCGCTGCTGCGGTTTTTGGTATGCATCGGCTGTTGAAGCGTGTTTTCGAGAAAACGAAGCCCAGCGTAATATGGAGTGCTCCCCTGTTATCGGTCCTGGTATTTTTGCTATGCGCGATGGCGGTACGCTCCACCCTGGATCACCGACCAGTGAATCCCAGCACCGTTGCATTTTCATCCGATCCACTGGTTAATTCATTGCCACTGAGTTCAACCTATTCAGTTTTGTATGCTCTGTATGAAAATCTGAAATATGAGAGCGGTGATACAAAACCCTATGGTGAAATGGCTGAAGCAAATGTAATGGCGGAAATTTATGAGGGTACTCATCTGCCCGAGGATGTTTTTTTTGATCCTGAAATTCCAACCTTGCACCACCAAAATGGCAGTGCTGGCCTGGTTGGCAGTAGACCTAAAAACCTGGTCATTATCCTTGAAGAAAGCCTGGGTGCAGTTTACGTCGGAAAACTGGGTGGGCGTGATATCACCCCCAGGCTGGATCAGCTGGCTGAAGAAGGAATCTGGTTCGATCAGTTATACGCGACCGGTACCCGCTCGGTGCGTGGTATCGAGGCAGTTATTACAGGATTTTTGCCAACCCCCAATCGCAGCGTCGTCAAGCTGGGAGGCAGTCAGTACGATTTTTTCACAATTGCGCAACTGTTATCGGATCGGGAGTATTCGACTTCATTTATTTATGGCGGAGAAGCCCATTTTGACAACATGAGACGTTTCTTTAGTAACAATGGGTTTGCAACAATTATTGATGAAAAAGATTACGATGATCCAGTGTTTACTGGTTCCTGGGGTGTTTCTGACGAGGATCTGTTTAATAAGGCGCATGAAACTTTTACCGAGCAAGCTAACAACGGCGAATCGTTTTTTAGCCTGGTTTTCACCTCCACCAACCATTCACCTTTTGACTTTCCTGATGGACGCATAGAACTGGTCGAGCAGCCTAAAGCAACAGTTGGCAATGCGATAAAATACACTGACCATGCACTGGGTGAGTATATTAAAAAAGCCAAACAGTCTGAATACTGGGATAATACTGTATTTTTGATAGTTGCCGATCATGGCGACCGGGTTTATGGTCACGATTTAGTGCCGGTTAAACATTATCGGATTCCAGGTTTGATCCTGGGTGGTGGTATTGAGTCTCAAGTTATTAATCGGGTTACCAGCCAGATCGATTTGTTACCAACCCTGTTGTCAATGATGGGTATCAACTCCGACCACCCCGCGATTGGTATCGACCTGACCCGTAAAGATCTGGATGATATTCCAGGTCGAGCGATAATGCAGTTCCAGGGTAACCAGGCTTATATGGAAGGTGAAGACGTTGTAGTATTACTTAAAGATCTGCCCCTTCAACATTTTATTTATAAAGACGAACGTTTAGTCCCGTCACCCGTTGCAAACACAGCGCTTGAAAATCGCGCTTTAGCGCATGCAATTTGGCCCATGCAGGCTTACAAGGATAAATCCTACCGACTACCTGCTATTGGTAAAATTAAGTGAAGGCTGTTTAAATCAACTTGCGGTGGCCAAGCATTGCCGGACTCCACTTATTGATTGTGGGGTGATGCCGGTCAGTCTTTAACGGCCTTGCCCTAAGGAGGCATATTATGAAACAAGTAACAATATTAACCATGGTCCTGTTCCTGAGCCTGCTAAGTGGTTGTATGAGCGCGTCTCAGCATCGGGATGCGGTGCAGGATGATAGCGGCCAGAAGCTGACCGTTGGTGTCGTGCAAAAGGAAATAAAGGTTGGCATGAGTGGTGCCGGTGTACTTGGAGTCCTGGGGTCACCCAATATTGTTTCTACCGACGACCAACGCCGGGAAGTATGGGTATACGACAAGATAGCGACGGATTACGTCTATTCGAATAGTGGTGGAGGTGCATTGATTTTGGGTTTTGCGAGTAACGTCCTGTTAGGTGGTGGTGGCAGTTACAATAAAAATGCCGGGGCCGCTTCAACATCACAAAGAACTCTAACCATCATTATCAAGTTCGACGATGATAGTAAGGTTCGCGATTTTGCCTACCACTCCTCGAGCTTCTAAATTAAAGCCAGCAAAATTAACAAATGTGTTATTCCCGGGTTTTATTGTTGTGTTCAATTGTAATGATGGGAGGCTGCGTCACCATTCCACCGGATGCACTGAAATTGTCCCCTTCCAGTCTTGCCGACAGACAGTTGCAAACCAGGGTGTATGAAGATGTCACCGAAGCGCAAATCCTCTCGGCAAGCGTTGGCATAATTCAGGACCTGGGCGCCAGTATCACCGAAACGGAAACAGATCTTGGTCTGATTGTGGGTGAAAAAATGAGGGATGCGACTGACCCGGGACAGGTAGTAGGGGCGATAATTTTAGCTTTAATGGGATCATCAGCAGCAATCGACAAACAACAGAAAATCAAGTTTTCACTGGTGACAGCCCCCGCTTCTTCAGAACCAGATAGTAAGCGATGGGTAGTCCGCCTGACCATACAGCGAATAGTCTGGAACACCCAAAACCAGGTTAGCAGGAGGGAAGCGGTAAAGGACCCGGAAATCTTCCAGGGTTTTTTTGAAAAACTGGACAAATCATTGTTCCTGGAAAAGCAGTCATGATGAAAATTTGTCGAAATATTTTAGTTTTATTAGCGCTGATGGCGTTGACCGGATGTGCTGCTAACTACTCTAAACAACAGGTACTGGCCTCGGGCAGCCAGGTCCAGGTGAGAAGTTATCAAACGCGGACCTACGATACCGACGATAAAATCAGGGTACTTCGTGCGGTGATGTCAACGCTTCAGGACCTGGGATTTGTCATCGACAAGGCCGACGATGTGATTGGCATCGTGTCGGCGACCAAGTTGAATCGCTACAATCTATCTATGTCGATTTCGGTGCGACCCAGTGGTCAACAAATGATTGTGAGAGCCAACGCACAATACAATTTGACCGCGGTAGAGGAACCCGGGCCATACCAGGATTTCTTTACCTCGCTGGATAAAGGTCTGTTTTTAGATGACAACTTACTGACCAATAGTAAGTCGACACAAAATATCCGCGTGGAAGCGAGTAAAAACCTGGCTGATGACATTGGCGATGATGCCTTTGCATTCTATGGCCAGGCCGAGAAAGAAATCGTCTCGGGTACTTACGATGCCAATTTGTGGGCTAAAGCATTTGTACTGGTAGAGGGTGACGAACAAAAGAGAAAAGCCAAATATATCGAATTACGCGCCTATCAGCTTTATAACCAGAGCGATGAGGCGTCAGCGGCCGAAAAACCGGTTAACCGGGCGGCAATTAAGGCCGAGCCGATAGTGCCGATTGTTGTAAATCCTTCGAATTCTGCTGACGACATCAGCGGCATCTGGAAGTCAAATATAACTAGTGGAGAGATAAAAAACCGCAACCGGGTCATCACCTTCAAACAAGTTGGTAATACTATCTCTGGAACATGGGATACAGATCCTTTCCATAAGATCACCGGTGTCCGAGAGGGGGACACGATTAAGTTTAACTGGATTGAAGGGAGCGCAACTGATAAAGAGGGTAAATGGAAAATTAGCCCAGACGGATTCAGAATGGAAGGTCGATGGACTCGTAATGATGGTATCCGTAGTGGTAAATTCGATTTAGAGAAAATTCAGTAAAGTTTGTGTAAAACCCGAGGACAGTTAACTTAAAATCAAATCGAGGGGCAGATAAAAAGCGATGGATTGATCTGTATCAATATACCTTTGAAAGAACTGGCGTATTCTTTACTTTCATGATTAGCCTAATTACTGAAAAAGGAGTGGAAAATGTATAACAGAATTGTTGTTCCCGTTGATCTGGCACATAGCGATAAGCTGACCAGGGTACTGGCAGCTGCAGCCGACCTTTGCAAGCACTATGATGCCGAGATATATTTGCTGGCTGTGACAACGTCGGCACCAACCGAAGTTGCGCACGATCCAAAAGAATTTAGTCAGGAATTGTCGAAATTTGCGGCAACGCAAAGTGCTGCGCTTGGAGTTGAATTCAAATCCAGGAGTGCCGTCTCTCACGACCCGGCAGTCGATCTGAACAGGGTCCTGGATGAGCAAATCCATGAACTAAAAGCCGATCTCGTGGTCATGGCCTCACATGTCCCGGGATTTAAAGATTATATATTTGCTTCACACTCAGGTTTTCTTGCTTCGCATACGGATTTATCGATTTTCGTGGTTCGATAGCCGTCCATGGTCCGCCTTTGTGCAAATTGCTAGTGGCAACATTCCGGATCCTCAGGCGTTTGAGGAGATTTTTTTAAGGGGAGATAGTTGGAGATTCTCCCGGCATAGAAATACCGGGAGAACAGGGCCTGACCAGACTGCTTTATGACAGGGCTTTACTTTCTTCGCTGATTCCTTTCCAGGTGCTATAGCACATTATTAAAAGTATGATGGTAAACGGCAAGCCTGTTGAAACCGTCATCGCCTGCAATGCGGAAAGTGCCGCAGAGCCACCTACCAGCAATAGCGTAATTGCCACCAGGCCTTCAAAAGAGCACCAGAATATACGCTGGGTAACGGGTGCATCGACCTTACCACCGGCGGTGATGGTATCTATGACCAGTGATCCTGAGTCAGAAGAGGTCACAAAAAACACCAGAACCAGGATGATGCCCACCAACGACAGTAATCCGGTCATTGGGAAATCTTTTACCATTACAAACAGTTTGAGTTCCTGGGCTGCAGCGGCAACGGGTGCTGAGGCATCCGCAACGACCTGGCTTATGGCGGATCCGCCAAAAGTAGCCATCCATAGAATACACAATGCGGTTGGCACCAGGATCACACAGGTGATGAATTCTCGCACGGTACGGCCACGTGAAACACGGGCGATAAACATGCCCACAAATGGTGACCATGAAATCCACCATGCCCAGTAGAACGAAGTCCAGCCCTGGGAAAAGTTGACATCTTCACGACCAAACGGCATCGACAGGGGGATCAAATTTTTAACATATCCGACGGCACCGGTAACAGCGGTACTCAAAATTTCGCCTGTCGGGCCGACAAACAATATAAATAGTAACAATACCAGCGCCAACACCATATTGACTTCAGACAGAACTTTTACACCACCATCCAGGCCTCGCACTACTGATATCAGTGCCATTGCAGTTATCACGGTTATGAGAACTACAATTGCTACCGAACCGGTTCCCCAGCCGTATAAAAAATTAAACCCGGCGAGCGCCTGCGAAGTGCCAAACCCGAGCGATGTCGCCAAACCAAACAGGGTCGCAAATACCGCCAGGATATCGATCACATGTCCCGGCCAGCCCCAGATGCGTTCGCCCAGTATCGGATAAAATGCCGAACGAAAGGTCAGCGGTAAGCCTTTGTTAAAAGAGAAAAAGGCCAATGCCAGGGCAACCACGGCGTAGATTGCCCAGGGATGTAAACCCCAGTGAAAGATTGTCGCAGCCATGGCCAGTTCACGCGCGTCTTCAATGTTTCCAGCCGCCGCACCCAGCGGTGCCCAGTCGGTACGAATTCCATTCTCCCCGACAGCAATGCCACCCATGGAAGAACTAAAATGTGACATGGGTTCAGATACGCCAAAGAACATCAGGCCGATGCCCATACCCGCGGCGAATAACATCGCAAACCAGCCAACATAGCTATAATCAGGAACCGCATCCTGTCCCCCCAGGCGTACTTTTCCTAGCGGTGTGATTACCAAAAACAGCGCAAACAGTACAAACAGATTGCCCGATGCCAGGAAAAACCAGTCAAAAGTACTGGTCACAGCCGGTCTTAGCCAACCAAAGAAGGCTCCAGCGCTCTCCTGAAACATCAAGGTTATAAGAACAAATCCTATTATCGTTAGCCCGGATATGACAAACACCGGGTTATGGACATCCAGGCCAAACAACTGGACGTTGTCCTGACCAATTTCGTAGTCAGTTTCATTTGTACTACTCATTGAAATCCTCCTCAGAATTTAAACAACAAAAATAAACAAAGGCGTTTTAGTTTTATAGTCTTTGTTAACGAGCTTAATAAGTGCCTGTAAAAACAATCAAAATTTACTGTTAATTTACAAATACCGAATTGAAATCGATCTGGTTTTATCCTGTTGATCGACTTCAGACAGGTATTAACTACTTAATAATAGAGAACTACTTTCCTGTGCGCGACATAATATATCTCTAATAAGTACTTTTAGTTCAAGTGGGTTTTTACCAGCCAGTCGCTTCCTTCACGCCTTTGCCGAGTTCGGCGGGGGACTTAACCGTGTGTACACCGGCCTTTTCGAGTGCGGCAAATTTCTCCGCGGCTGTGCCCTTACCGCCGGCGATGATGGCGCCTGCGTGCCCCATGCGTTTACCCTTGGGTGCTGTTACGCCGGCGATGTAGGAAACAACTGGTTTACTGACATTGCTTTGAATAAATTCTGCTGCTTCTTCCTCGGCGGTGCCGCCGATTTCACCAACCATTAAAATTGCCTCTGTAGCCGGGTCTGCTTCGAACAGTTCCAGGGCATCGATAAAATTGGTACCCGGAATGGGATCGCCGCCAATACCTATGCAGGTACTTTGCCCATAACCCGGGTCCGAGGTCTGCTTCACGCACTCGTAGGTGAGTGTGCCCGAACGCGAGACCACACCGACCTTACCCGCCATGTGAATTGAGCCTGGCATGATGCCAATCTTGCATTCATCCGGGGTGATAATGCCGGGGCAGTTCGGCCCTATTAATCGAGCACCACTTTGCTCAACCGCAATCTTGGCCTCTAACATATCCAGGATCGGAATACCTTCGGTGATGCAGACGATTAAAGCGATACCGGATTCTGCGGCCTCGATGATCGAATCTTTACAGAAGGCTGCCGGCACGTAGATAACGGTTGCGTCGGCTCCTGTTGCTTCAACAGCGTCGCGCACGGTATTGAAGACGGGCAGGTCGAGATGAGTTTGCCCACCCTTGCCGGGTGTTACCCCGCCAACCATTTTTGTGCCGTAGGCAATCGCCTGTTCACAGTGGAAGGTACCCTGTTTACCGGTAAATCCCTGGCAAATGACCTTGGTGTTTTTATCGACCAGTACACTCATTTTGATTCTCCGACTGCAGCTACGATTTTGGCGGCGGCTTCGCCCAGGTCCTGGGCCGCAATCAGGTTCAGATCGCTGTTATTTAATAAATCGGTACCTTCTGCGGCCATCGTGCCCTCGAGTCGCACTACAATTGGTACGGAAATTTTTATCTCTGCGACTGCAGCAATAATGCCCTCGGCGATTAAGTCGCAACGCACGATACCGCCGAAAATATTGACCAAAATACCTTTAACCTTGTCGTCCGACAAAATAATCTTGAGCGCTTCAGCGACGCGTTCCTTGGTGGCACCGCCACCAACATCAAGAAAGTTAGCGGGATCACCACCGTTGAGTTTAATGATGTCCATGGTCGCCATTGCCAGGCCTGCGCCATTCACCATGCAACCGATATCACCATCGAGTGCGACATAGCTCAGGTCCCATTCGGCGGCCCGATTTTCGCGCTCATCTTCCTGGGTTTTATCGCGCATCTCGATAAGATCGGGGTGGCGAAATAATGCGTTACTATCAATATTGATTTTGCCGTCGAGACACAGCAGGTCACCGCTGCCCGTGATCACGAGCGGATTCACTTCGACCAGGGCCAGGTCTTTTTCAACTACGAGCTTGCCAAGCCCGGTGAGTAATTTGGTGAACTGCTTTATCTGGTCACCGCTTAAGCCGAGGCCAAACGCCAGTTCCCGGCATTGATAGGGCATTACGC
>JBGUEB010000030.1:0-19979 GCA_041821565.1 Gammaproteobacteria bacterium
TCTACGACCAACCATTCTGGCGAGAACAAAACTCCTCCGGAGAGGTATTCAGCCAACGCGGACCATTAACCGAAATTTATGACGGATCGCCCGAAAATGAAGAATTCTATGCGCTTACCTCCTTTGTTGGCTTGCCCGCACAGCAGCGTCATGAACTGGGGCCGAAGCGGTTAATCCAGCATTGTCTGAGCCAGCTAAATCGATTGTTCGGTGACGCCAGTCAAAACACAATCGATATCCAGACTAAGGACTGGAGTCAGGACCAGTTCATAACGACGGATACTGACTTGAACACCGCTTCTCGGCATCCGGATTACCCGGGCAACCTGCCACGCAACTTATGGGAAAACAAACTAATCCTGGCAGGTACCGAAATAGCCAGGTTAAATGGCGGTTATCTCGAAGGTGCACTGGAAAGCGCGGACGAGGCCCTATCACTTTGTGCAGAGTAATTTATTCTTAAATCAGAGATTTAACCTAACACGAATACCGGCGATTAAGACGCTGCTTTCATTCGGATTGAGTACCGGGTCGATGATGACCTGCAAATCGGGCGTAATCGCAAGATGCTGCGACAACTGGAGGCGGTAGAAAATCTCGGCCGTGTATTGTGGATCAAGATTGGTACCGAAACCGCCAACCGGGTCTTCGGAGGCCTTGCCGTAGCTGAACCCGACGCCGAACAGTTCCCTTTTATCGCTGTGATAAATACCCAGGCCCGCTGAAACCATTTGTTCAAGCAGGGCGCCGCCACCGCCATCCGAATCACCAATACGCAGGAAGGGCATGTACTTGTCGTCGATAAACTTTGCATAAGAAAAGGTCCAGCCGCTGCCCCCGGATTCCCCGGTAGACCTGGCCTGTTCATCCGATTCCCAGTAAACAAAATGAATATTGTCGAAATAAATTCGATCAGGAGACGAGGTGTAACCAATCTCTATGTGCTTAAAGTATTCATTGTTGTCAAAAAACTGATCCATGCTGTCAAGCGGATGTCTCGGGTCGGCTGCTGCGTCCATAAGACTCGCGGCCAGGTAAATATTCTCACCCAGCAGCATGCCCAGACCGCCGCCAAAACCCTGGTCGGGTAATCCGATAGTAGGATTAGTAGAGAAGGACAGGTTCATAAACGATGTCTGTGGATTGATCATCCCGTAGACATCCATGAAATCAGTATTGTCGATCTGTCCGACTACGTACTTAAACTGACCCTCGTTGAGGGCCTGTTGCCAGAACAAGTTGGTCAAAATCCAGCCCTTGTCACTGAACTGGGTACCGACAATTGAGGCTGCACCGATACCCTGGATACCGAGGTCCTGTGGTGCCAGGTCGGTGGAAATCTTGCTGCGGTTTTCAGCCTTGAAGACGATGGTACCGGCATTCTTACCACCCCGGTTCAGCAGGGTCCAGGATGCTGGCAATTGTATGATTCCACCCCAGGCGTCATCCCCACCGAGGGATGTACTGGCGCTCTGGTAAAGGGTCGCAAGATTCAATCCGTAGGCCAGGCCGTGTTTTTCCATTACCTGCTGCTTGTAAGAAAACCATCCCGGCATTGCATCCTTGATAAAATCACCTGTAGCTGGAGCCTGATTATCATCCTTAAGTTGCACACCAACACTGCTCGGGCCGCCGAACACAGG
Organism: Gammaproteobacteria bacterium; assembly: GCA_041821565.1. GTDB lineage: Bacteria > Pseudomonadota > Gammaproteobacteria. The sequence goes on from JBGUEB010000030.1 coordinate 1,644, forward strand.
AATATCATCGTAAATAGAAGATTCCTGGGCCCTCACAACCTGTGAGATCAGCAGGGCGAACACGAGGGTTGAAAGTGCAAGCCTGTATTTCATTGCAAAGGGTTCTATAAAAATTAAATTCCAATTCAATTTCTATTGATCCAGCCTTAGGATGGTTTTTTCAATAGTAGCTTATGACTAAATACAACTTCACCGTTTTTACTCATCGTTGTCAATTTAATCGTGGGGGAAGGTTCTCCATCCCAGTCAATTTCGAGCAGACCAAAGTTTAGATCGTCGTAGGGGCCCGCAACACGATAAGAGTTATCGACAGCTGCATAGGATTGGTTCGAGTGCGTCATTCCACTGGAGGTAAAATCAATTAACTCATGGCCATTTATACTGATTGCTGAGATCTCGCTGAAATGTGCGTTGCCACTCAACATGATAGTGGTTCCCGTGGTGCTCCTGGCAAGCATATCAAGCAGTCTTTGTCGTTCCAGCGGGTAGTTTCCCCATTCATCCATGGCCTTTTGATCGGCCACTATCTGCGTGCTCGACACGACCAGGCGGATTTCTGCCGGAAGCTTGAGTTGAGTTGACAACCAGGCCCACTGCGAATCACCCAGCAGCGTTACTTCGGGGTCCGCGTTAGGAACATAACTCGCCATCGACCCGATGTTTCCGGTCTCAAATTTTTCAGCCTTGCTACGCGTATCCTTGATGAACGGGCCCTTAAAATAACGCGTATCCAGCAAAATAACCTGTACTCGTTTGCCAACCGGGCCGATGATTTTCGAATCGTAAATTCCGGGTGTTAAACGACGAGGTGAATCCCCCGGTTCATCGAAAAAATCGAGAAAAATTTGCTGAGATATTTCCCTCAGCCCAAATTCTGCCCCACCGTCGTATTTGCCGTAGTCGTGATTATCCCAGGTGGCCATGATTGGCACCGTCTTTCGAAATTCGTTGAAGTGCGGTTCGTTTGCTAATAGCTGCCAGTCACGTTTGAGCGCATTAGCAGACGGTGTAAAGGTATTTTTGCCATCGAAGTCGCCGTAGATATTGTCGCCGAGGAAAAGAAACAGGTCCGGTTCCTGTAGGGCTATTGCATCCCAGATCGGCTGGGGTTTGAATTGCATTGCGCAGGAACCGAACGCGATCCTATGCAAGGGCTTTGCAAAATCCAGCGTCTTATCAGCGAAGGCCGGGTTGGCATCGATTGCCAGCAGTATCACCAGTAACCATAACCTCATAACGCAGTTTTAGAGATATTACGGTTTTCCATGATTAGCTTAAGATTGTTTTGCCGGTCCGCCCTGATAGCCAGGTCATTCAGGGAATTGCTTTTCACCGGTATGTTAATATTGTTCGTCACGACGTCTCTAACTCCGCCCCCAAGCGGGCACATTAATAATTAATATTTGACACGGCATCATAATATTGCCGGGATTGGCTACCAGTTTTACTGACTGTAAACAAGACAGCCAGTAGCGTACGCAATTTTATTCTATGTCTTCATATGAAGCAGGGCGCCGAGGCGCCCCTTTAAGACCTATAGTCACCGATGAAAACTACAGCTGGTTCTTGTAAATTTTTCCGTCTTTCATGATCAGGTTCAGATTTTTCTCGGGCTCGGTGAGCAACAGAATGTCATCCAGCGGGTTGCCATTGACGAGCAGAAGATCAGCATAGGCACCTTCTTTGATGACTCCCAGGGGTCCATCAAGGTAGGGGTTCATCATCGGACCTGACATTGCCACGATAGCAGCATTGACTGAGGTAGCTTGCTTAAGAATTTCGAGTGGCGTGAAATATTTTGCGCGCGCTTTAAATTCAAGTGACTGCAACGCGTATGATTGTCGATCCGGGCCAAAGAAATCAGTGCCAAACCCTATTTTAACTCCATGCTTCTTGGCCAGTTTCATCTCATTTTCCATGCCGGCGATGATACGCGCGCCTTTGGCTTTGGTAGCCGGAGTCGGCCAGGCGAAAGCAAGCTCTTCGGGAGTAAACAGGCCAACGGCGAGGCTAGGAACCAAAAATGCATCTTTCTCCTTTAACAGCGCCATGGCCTTGTCATCGATTAGCATACCGTGATCGATGCTCTTTACCCCGGCATTGAGCGCAATGGTAATAGCCTCTGGGGTATAGATATGCGCCATCGCATAGGAGCCCACTTTTTCAGCCTCGATGACAATGGCTCGAATCTCTTCGGGCGTAAACTGCAAACCATCGAGCGGATCGTAAACCGTGGCAACGCCCCCACCAGCCATAATTTTGATATGTGAAGACCCTTTTCGGAATATTTCTCTGGCAGCCTTCTGTACTTCAGGCACGCCATCGGCCAGATACGCCCATTCCATGAACTGTTTCGGGTCGGGCACTCCCAGGAAGTAGTAGTTGGGCTCGTTTAGGCCGCGAATATCAAAGTGTCCGCCGGTCTGGGAAACAGGAGGGCCAGCGGCATAGATACGAGGACCGTCGACATGACCCGCATCGACTACTTTTCTTAATCCATTTACCGGACCGCCAGCATCGCGCGCGGTGGTGAAACCCCGGTGCAGCATTCGGGTTGCTTCAGCTCCTGATTTGGCGCCAATGTACATCCAGTTAAAATCATTTCTAATCTGGAACAAATCACCATGTATAGCTAAATGGGAATGGGCCTCGATCAACCCCGGTATCAACACGCTACCCTTACCATCGATAACCGTGGCGTCGGCATTCGCATCGCTATCGCTGGCGCGTACCTTCTTGATCAGGTTGCCTTCGATCAGAACGTTGGTCTTCAGCATCAACGAATCACTAGTACCGTCCCAGACATCGACATTGGTGATTAATACCTGAATCGGTGCTTTTTCTTCGGCGGCATAGACTGCCGGGCCAAAAATTGCAACGGCTGCGAACAACGCCAGAACGGGCGCTAATATTTTTTTGGTTACTCTCATGTCATCCCCTCTGAATATCTTTAAAATAATTGCTATGGCTATCCAATTACACGGTATCGACGGTCATGTGATACTAACAGGTAATCTGTTGATTAAATAATACTGCAATCAAGGTGAGAAACCATAAGCAACACTTGCCATTTTACAAAAAAAATCATAGTGTAATATATGATTCTGTTTATTTTTCGTGCCCCGGGAATCATCGATGGAAAGAGAACATATTCACCTGGTGAAGGCCGCGTTTCACGCGCAATTCAAAACAGCAATGGAAATCTGCGGAGTGCCAGCTGACTATTACTTCGAGGTAAAACCGGGCATGTAGCACAATCTCTCCGAAGGTAATTGTGCTTCGCCCCCTGTTAATCTAACATTCCTTCAAATTTAAAGCGGACTACTATTATGGTTAATCAATTCCAGGGATATCAAATCAACAAAACCGAAGCGGGGCAAAGCTGTGAGTTGAAGCAACTCAGCGATGATGATTTGATGGAGGGTGATGTAACGGTCGAGGTTGAGTACTCGACCCTGAACTACAAGGATGGGCTTGCGCTGACTGGCAAAGCACCAGTGGTGCGAACTTTTCCGTTAACCCCCGGGATTGACTTCGCCGGGACTGTAACCAGTTCGCTTAACAGTCGGTTCAAGGTTGGCAACAAGGTCGTATTGAATGGCTTCGGCGTCGGCGAAGTACACTCGGGCGGATACGCGCAAAAGGCGCGGGTCAATGGCGACTGGTTAGTTTCCTTACCGGCCGGCATCGACAGTCGACAGGCGATGGCGATAGGAACCGCGGGATACACCGCCATGCTATGCGTTCTGGCGCTGGAGAAGCACGGTATAAACCCGGATAGTGGTGATATCCTCGTAACCGGTGCCTCGGGCGGTGTTGGTAGTGTTGCTGTCGCTATTTTGAACAAACTCGGTTACCGCGTGGTCGCGGTTACAGGACGCATGGATGAAAAGGATTACCTGCTGGGACTCGGGGCAGCAGAAGTCATCGATCGCGCCGATTTTTCCGGTAAACCACGCCCGCTTTACAAGGAACTCTGGGCCGGGGCGATTGACGTCGCCGGTGGTAATACGCTCGCCAATGTCCTCAGCCAGATAAAATACGGCGGTGCGGTTGCCGCCTGTGGCCTCGCCGAGTCGATGGACCTGCCGACATCGGTTGCACCGTTCATTCTTCGCGGGGTAACGCTCTACGGTATTGATTCGGTGATGGCACCACTGCAAAAACGCGAGCAGGCCTGGGCGCGTCTGGCCCAGGATCTTGATCTTAAGCTCCTGCAAGATTTATCCTTTGATCTGGACTTTGCCGACTTGCCCCAGGCGGCAGAGGAAATTCTCGCTGGTAAGATTCGTGGTCGAGCGATAGTCAAAATTCCGCAGTAACACTTCTTACTTGTTAAACGGGCGCACCCGTAAAAAACTGACGCGTCTTTTTTCTCGATTGAAACATGGAACGCAATTATAGTCTTGGAGTAACTCTGGTGATTGTTGGCGGCATTTTCCTCAGTTTGTCGGGGATAATGCTGCGCAACATCGAATCGGCAAGCGGATGGCAAATCCTTTTTTATCGCGGACTGGCCTTTTCCTTTATGCTGTCTTTAATATTACTGCTGAAGTACCGTAAGGGAACAGTTACAGCATTTAAAGCGATCGGCAAACCCGGTCTCTGGGCAGCTCTGGCACTTGGGCTCGGGTCAGTCTGTTATGTTTTCGCTATCTTGTTAACCACGGTTGCCAATGCGGTTTTTATCATCGGCGCCGCACCACTGGCAACGGCGTTTACCGCCTGGCTGATTCTCGGTGAAAAGACCTCGAAATTCGGCCTGGCAGCAATGTTGACCTCTCTGATCGGTATCGGCCTGATGTTTGCCGATGGTCTGCTCGAAGGCCGCTGGCTGGGTAATATTGCTGCCCTGGTGGTCGTCATATCATTCGTAATCTTCTTGCTGGTTCTACGCAGTTGCCAGCGGGTCGATATGTTACCGGCTACCTGTCTTGGCGGCCTGGTGATGGCGGCAGTCGGCGGCGTGTTCGCCAATGACCTGATGATATCAAACCACGACCTGGTGATTGCATTGCTAATGGGCACTCTTCAGTTTGGCATTGGATTTTACTGTTTCACCCTTGCTGCACGTTACATCATGGCCTCGGAGGTTGCCCTGTTCGCATTAACCGAATCGATACTCGGTCCGATCTGGGTCTGGATTGGCGTAGGTGAGCAACCGAGCCTGTTGACTATAGCCGGCAGCGGTATCGTGCTGGTCTGTGTTAGTGCTTATTGTATTGTGGGTATTCGGGAGGAGAAGCGGAAGCATTTGGTTTCGGGTTCACCTTCTCCCAGAGCGAGTAGGTGAACGATCAGTCTACGGTAAATACGAATCAATCTCGACCTTGTCGCCTATGCGAATCGTGCCGGCTGTTATCACGTTACAACAGACACCGCCACGCCATTCCGGGGTAAGTGCTGCAGTCAGGCCCTGGCACTGTTTATCCATTAGTGCGCAGGGATTGGTTTCCCGTGTAATCTTTAGCTCGACATCGCCGATACGAACGGTTTTGCCGACATCGGTTGCGCTGAATTCAACCCCATCGACAAGTAGATTTGCACGTCTTATGGTCCATGCCAGATCCACGTTGATGGAGTCGCATGCTTTTAGCCATGCCGATTCGCTGAGGATGGTTAACTGGCGGTCGGCCTGTGAACCCCTGAAATCTCCGGTAATACCTTTGGCGACGGTGATTTCCGCGCTGTCCTGGGTTTGCATGTCTGCTTTAGCGATTGATTTGATAGCGATGGATTTAAGCTGGCTCATTGCGCTCCTTAAGAATTACGTTTATTAGTTAACAATCTTGTAACAGGGTGCATAGCGTGTACCCGGTACTTTCATTCGTTCCTGTTGTACAAACGATTTAAGTAGATCGTCCAGGGCCTGAATAATTTCTGTTTCGCCACGGATTTCGAATGGACCGTGTTCTTCGATCGCCCGTATGCCATCTTCCTTGACGTTACCGCTGACGATCGCGGAAAATGCCCTGCGCAACATGGCTGCAAGCTCGTGTTTGGGTAAGCTGGAATCGAGCTTCAACCCGGCAACATTTTCATGGGTTGGATGAAATGGTTGTTGAAACTCAGGGTCGATTTTCAGAATCCAGTTGAAATAATAAGCATCGCTATTGTCGCGCCTAAAATTCTTCACGGTTTCTACCCCGGCGTTCACTTCACGCGCAACCTGGGCCGGATTGTCGATAATAATTTCGTAGAGTTGCTGCGCTTCGTAACCGAGAGTGAGCTTGATGAACTGGTCGATTTGTTCAAAGTAATCCCTGGAATTTTCCGGGCCGGTAAAGATTAATGGAAACGGTACGCCGCGATTCGAGGGATTCAGTAAAATCCCCAGAATGAAAAGAATTTCTTCAGCGGTTCCGACACCGCCAGGAAATACAACAATAGCATGCCCGGCGCGTACGAAGCCTTCCAGGCGTTTCTCGATATCGGGCATGATCACCAGTTCATTCACGATCGGATTGGGTGATTCGGCAGCAATAATGCCGGGTTCGCTCATGCCAATGTAGCGGCCGCCATACTGCCGTTGTTTGCTATGGCCGATAGTGGCACCTTTCATTGGGCCCTTCATCGCGCCTGGTCCACAACCGGTGCAAATATCCAGGCCCCGTAATCCAAGTTCGTACCCAACTTTCTTGGTGTAATCGTATTCGTCCCGGTGGATCGAGTGGCCGCCCCAGCACACTACCAGGTTTGGTTCGGTTTCCGGTTTCAACACGTTTGCATTTCGTAGAATGTGGAACACCGCATTGGTGATGCCGTCGGTGGTGTTGAGATCAAAATTCTGGTTAGTTTCAATTTGGTTCTTGATGTAGACGATGTCACGCAATACCGAAAATAACTGTTCCTGAATACCGACAATGACATGGCCATCTACGAAGGCACTGGCGGGTGCGTTTTCAAATTCGAGTTTTATGCCGCGTTCCTGGGGCACCACGCGGATATTGAAATCTGCATATTGCTCGAGTACCTGTTTGGTATCATCGACCAGGCTGCCAACATTGAGTACCGCCAGTGAACAGCGGCGGTAAATGTCGTAACTGCTGTCGTGTTCACTATCCTGCTTGAGTTGTTCGACTTCCAGATGCGAAAGTATTTCCATCTGGCCGTGTGGGGTAATGCGAATAATTTCCGTGTTTTTGCTCATAAGGTTATTATTTGGCCCATGTTTGCCTGCTTTTTATTCATTTTGATGCTAAAAGTATAGTGTAGGAATAACGCATGAGTATCATGACATGAGTGATGAATTATTCGAAGTAGCTTTTTCAGGTCAGATTCGCGACGGCGCTGAGCTGGATGAGGTAAAGGCAAATGTCGGTAAAATGTTTAAAGCCGATGACGCCAAAATAGCCCATATGTTTTCGGGTAAACGAGTTATCATTAAAAAGAACCTGGATAAAGAATCGGCGGCTAAATACGCGAATGCCTTCAAGAATGCTGGTGCCAGGTGTGAAGTAATATCCATCTCAGGTGAAACACCGCAAGCTAACGCTGCGAGCCCGGCAGCGTCGCCAAAGCCGAAGCCAGCGACTCTCGAGGTTGACTATACTTCGACACAGAATATGAGCGCGGTAGTAGCACCACCTCCACAGGTTGATCCGCTCGGTATTACCGGGGATCAAATTGAGGACTTACCGGCGACAGTCGCTCCCGTTGGCAGTGAATTGCAGGATGAAATCAAAGAAGTACCGGAGCCCGACATCGATGTAACCGGTTTCGATGTTGCCCCAGTCGGCAGTGATATCAGCTCGAACAAAAAAGAGGAAAATCCACCGCCACCGGACACTAGCGGCATGGCTGTAATCGAACCATAAATCGAGGCCTACCGGGCAGGGAGGAGTGGATTCAGTGAAATGGATGTCGCGATGCAGCGAGCATATCTACAACCGCAAACTGCCTGGATGCTGCGGGCGGCGCTCGGTCGGTCCGGCGTACCGGAGGTAGAATCCCAAAAGTAGGCGCTTTTAGGCGACGCATGGATCTATTGCCAAGTAGAATGCTGGTGAGCAATGCGTGCTTATTATCTTCTCTGCGCGTGCGCAATCATTTGTAAAATTTGCTGGAAAACCGAGTTGCTCAGCGACTCACCAAGGTCGACCGCGATGCAATGTTTGTAATAGGGGGTAAGGCTAAGACCAACCCCAAGTCCGTATATTTCAATATCGGTTTCAGCCTCGTAGCGCTCAACTACCTGCTTCAGATGATTGTCGAGATAATACTCATCGTTAGCCAGGTTGGTGGCCGAATCCATTGGGCTGCCATCCGAAATAACGATTAGTATCTTGCGCAACTCACCGTGTTTGCGCATGCGCTGACAGGCCCATGCTACTGCCTCCCCATCAATGCCTTCGCGAAAATTAGGTGTTTTCAATAATGCCGCGATATCGCGGCGCGCCTTGCGCCAGCTGGTATCGGCGTTTTTAAAGATAAAATGACTTTGCTCGTTGAGACGGCCTGGATTCTCTGGACGACCCTGGGCGAGCCAGTCCCTGTAGGCGTTGCCGCCATTCCAGTTGCCGGTGGTAAAGCCGAGTATCTCGGAAGAAATTTCCGCCTGGTCCAGGGCGCGGCCAAAGATGTCAACCAGCATCGCAATATACTCGATGTACTTCTTCATCGAGCCCGAACAGTCGATCAGAAACGAAACCAGGCAGTCGTTCTTAAACCGATATTGTTCTTTGCGAAAAATACGACGATCGGCCGGCGCCGATATCACCTGGGTCAGGCGGCGACCATCGATCAAACCCTCTTCTTCACCAAACTGCCAGCCGTCACGTCCAGGTATCGCAAGCAGGCTGGTTATTTGCCGGGCTAACCTGGGTACATTGATTCCCTGGGCATGAATCAATCTGTCGATTTTATCGCGAAACTCGACTAGTTCAGCTTCGCGTATTTGCGACGAGGGTTTGAATTCACGATCGTATCGACGTGTAAATACACGGTAGCCCATTACCGCGTTGTCCAGTACCCTGCTGGTGCCTGTGGCGATGGTGGCGATATTGGCGTCATCGGCATCGTCGGTAAAATCCAGCGCCAGTGTAATCCGACTCAAAACGGCGTCAGTGTTATCCAGTTTGTTTTCTCGGGTCTCGATTTGCTGATCATTGACGCGGATGCTGTTGTCGACTATTTGAGCAATCGACAGGGCATGCCTGGCATATGCCGCCTGGTCGTACCTGTCCCTGCGTAAACCAGCCAGTTCGTGGCCGATGACCGGGGCAATGGTAGCGCGGGTAGCCTCGATGACGTCGTCGGTTTCTTCCAGTGTCGGGTAACCGGTTACGCGCGACCAGGCGATTTGGGCAATGGTATAAATTAACAGGCCGAGATGAGTCTCGGTATGATTGGCCTGGTGAAACTGAAGCGACCATTTTTGAAACCGATAAAACAGGTTGGATTTAATTCCGGGGTAGCAATCACCAACCAGCGATTCAACGCGTAGTTGTTCGAGCAGTTCAAAGATCAATCGCGGTACCGGCAACTCCGGGCATAGTGATCGATGCAAGCGCTGGTCGCTGAATTTCAGACGCAAGGCTATGCCATCGGATGCTCCCCGGTAAGAGCGGAAGTCATCTTCTAACGGATTGGTTTGCAAGTGGGGTGCACCGAGTCCAATTCGATGCCCGCCAAGAAACAGGGTTTTACCGCGGTGGCGTAAATCGGAGAGTCCGGTCAGGGCCCGGATCGATGCACCGCACAATTCCTCGATCGCCTGCTGTTGTTTTTGGCTGGTTTGCATTGGCGTAAAACTATTGCGCTTCACTATCGTGTAAATGCAGATAAGAAGCGTCTAATTCCTCATCAAAGCAGCGTTGAAAGTACTCGGCGATAATCGGGTGTTCATCTTCTTCGCATTTATTTAAGAACGACAGTCGAAAAGCGAGCAGGTGATCGTCGAATATGAGGCTATTTTCAGCCCAGGAGATAACCGTGCGCGGTGACATCAAGGTGGAGAGGTCGCCGACCAGGAAACCCTCGCGCGTCAAGGTCGCGAGTGCCACCATCGATTTGAGAAGCTTGTTGTGTTTGTCGTCATTGAACTCGGGTACGCGACTTTGCACGATCGTCATTTCTTCTTCCGATGACAGGTAATTCAGCGTGGCAACGATATTCCAGCGATCAATTTGGCCATGGTTAAGAAGTTGGGTTCCATGGTAGAGCCCATTTGAATTGCCCAGGCCGACTGTATTCGCGGTCGCAAACAGGCGGAAATAAGGGTGCGGGGTGAGTACCCGGTTCTGGTCGAGCAGGGTGAACTTGCCGTCACGCTCGAGCAGACGTTGAATCACAAACATGACATCGGCACGCCCAGCGTCATATTCGTCAAATACCAGCGCAATGGGGCGTTGTAATGCCCAGGGGACTATACCTTCCTGAAACTCGGTAATCTGGCGGTCGTCTCGGATGACGATGGTATCCTTTCCGACCAGGTCCAGTCGGCTAATATGACCATCGAGATTAACCCGCATGCAGGGCCAGTTAAGGCGCGCAGCGATCTGCTCGATGTGAGTCGATTTGCCGGTGCCATGCAAACCCTGCAACATCACCCGGCGGTTATGGGTGAAACCAGCGAGGATCGCAAGCGTCACTTCGGGATTGAAATGGTAGGCTTCATCGACATCCGGTACGTAATCCGCCCGCTCTGAAAAAGCGCGCACCTGCATGTTGGTATCAATACCAAAAACATCACGGACCGAAATTAAACTGTCCGGTTCATTGGGCATGGAAATCGAATGCATAACGGGTGTATCCTGGTTCCTTCGAATGGACGCGAGATTATATCTTATCGCCTGGGTTAGTCATATCAAGCCATTGCTGCGAGATTAAACCACTGAAATATTCGACTCAGGAAGGGAAGGTGACTCGTATTGGAGCGCACTGAAAGTCTATTGTTACCTGGAAGTGGCCATAGATTAACGGCTCACAAGGATCATGCCATTTCATCTATAATTATCTTGATGTAGTATTTTCTTCAATCACCTGATGGTAATGCTAGTTATTGCATATCACCATAAAAAAGTGGATATAATGATCCTGGTAGAGGAATGAAGAATTATGATTAACTGGTTATATGTGCTTGTTCTCATTGTTGTAGTTGTAATCTGGCTTTTATTAAAACGATTTAAAGCCAACTCTTCTTCGACGCATAAATCTGCTTCTGTAACCAGTAAAAGAAAAAAAGAATTTGGCGCAGTTTCTATTAAAACTGGCCCACGAGCATGTTCTGCTGCTAAATATCTTAGAGGTAAGCGATTTATATCCAGTCAGGCCCCTGCGCTCCCTCTATCTAAATGTGATATTAGTGATTGCAAGTGTAAATATCAGTATTATACAGATCGTCGATCTGAAGATGATCGACGCTATCCTAGCGCAATTATGCAAAGTATTTTTACTGATAAAAACAAACGCGAAAAATCTAAGGTAGGACGGCGAAAAAAATAACTAGAAAAAGCCACAATGGTTTAGGATTTTTCATGTTTATTGTTGCGGATTAATTTTTAGTATCATCCTGTCTGATAGGGCGGAATTCATCCTTGTTCCTTTTTCGGTGCAATTAAGCAGTCGGTTATTTCTCCGCATAGACCGAGAGGCCCAGAATTGCAGCGGGAATGAAGGCCAACAATAAAGAAATCATTATTAAAGTGATCATCGATTAATCAATTATATTGTTTATATTCAAAAGTATAGTGCATTTATCTAATCTTGTACATTAAGTTTATAATAGCTCGATAGAACGACTTTTATCGCCGTTTTTAATAATTGGCGCTGTAACACAAGTAAAAGGCGCGCAAAGCCTGGTGGGTAGGTTTTGGAGCTACCTGGATGTCACAGCCAGCCATGCCAGATCGTCAAGCACAGGGGAATCCGGACTACAGGGCAAGTTCTTAAACAGAACCCTGTTGTGGAGAAATTAACGGGAGAGGTAAGAACGCCAGTGTCGATCGGCATCCGAAATACGCTGGCCTGTTTCACTCGCCCAGCGTAGACGTCCAGAATCATGTCCGAACAGGTAAAGTTTGTTGTCGATGATGCGCCAGACTCCGGTGTCAATATCGCTCAGCTTGCCCAGGCTCATCTGGTTCGAGCAGTAACCACCGTACTGGGGTGCGAAAGCTTCGGGGCTGTCGCTGAAACGCCGGCGGTTGGCATCGCTCGAAAACAGCCAGGTTGCGCCTTTCCATTCAAACCTGAAGGCCTTACCGCCCTTGACCGCCTTGGAATCTGTGAAGTAACTGACCGCATCATAGCCGTCCAGGGCTATCCCGCCGAAATAGTTCATGTTGATCTCTTCAAAGGCCAGGGCCGGGCGTGCAGGAAATATCAGCAAGGGGACAAGAATTACGAACAGGGAAAAACGAGCTACTTGCATGAATTCAACTTATTATGGATGGAGGAATCTGGAATGATAAGCTCCGCACAGTATACCTTAATAATTATTTCATCTGGACCTTCAATAATTTCCGCTCTACCAGCCGTTTACGCGGTCCCATTTTTCAGTAATGACCCCATTTTCAATTATATTGAAATGATCATAAGCGGCGGCAGTCATGCACGCGTGGATCGGCAGAATGCGCAAATATGAGCCGACTGGAAACAGCTCATAGTCGCTCACATCCCTGATACCTACATGACCATGTTCCTGGCTAACGGAAGTCACGTAGAGTTCGGGAACGACGCTACCGTCCGGGTTGCAGATTTGACCATATCCTACTTCAGGTCGAAATTTGTCAGCACTCCTGTCTTTCGAGAGGGCCAGTCCGCCTGCATCCAGTAAGATTTTACGCGCTGCTTTATTATGGCCGATGACGCAGCTTAAAACACTCAGCGCTACATCACCAGTTTCACAGACCCCGCGTGACTGCTGGTCCATGTCGAACACGGTATAAACACCTGCGCGTAATTCGGTGACGCCAGACAAATCTTTTGCGTAGAGGCCAGTCGGTGTCGAGCCCAGGCTGACGGTATTTACCACGTAGCCGGCCGCTCGCAGCCGTGTCGCTGCGAGCACTACTGCTTCACGTTCCTGTTCTGCAATTTTTTCGATTGCCAAAGTGTTGTTGACCCCGTAGGCGTGACCAGCATGGGTAAGAATGCCCTGAAAATCGGCAGTAGAATTATCGATCAACTCGACTATATGCAGTAATTCATCGCTTTCAGGTTGCAGACCGCCCCGGTTGTCCCCACAATCAATCTCAATCAGTAATTTATAACTGGTGTCGCTTTGACTGGCTTCTGTGGCGATGACCCGGGCCACTTCAAGATTGTCTGTCATGATTTTCAAATCTGCGCCAGCGGCTATCAAGCTGGTGGCCTCGGCTAGTTTTGCCGGTACCATGCCAACCGCGTAGGTGATGTCCTTAAAACCATGTTGGAGAAAATAGCTGGCCTCTTTCAGGGTTGAAACTGTAATCCCGCTGGCCCCCGACGCCACGAGGGCTTCTGCTGCCCTGGCGGCTTTCAGGGTTTTTAGATGCGGACGCAGCCGAACCCCCAGACGATCCGCGTTGGCCTGCATACGCGCGATGTTGGCCATCAGCTTTTCTTTATCCAGAAGAAGCGTGGGAGTGGAGAGTTCTGAGAAAATCATTTAGGCATCCTGTCAGTTACATTGCAATAGCATAACATTAGCCCGCATATTGCATGAAGGACGGACAATACTGATCAATCAGCAAAGATTCGGTAACTCCTGCTGTTTCTAATATGAGCGTATCTATTTAAATCGGAAGCAGTCATTTGTATACATAGGGCAATCTAACCTGGATGCTGTCCTCCGTTAAATTAAGTAAACTGTCTCTATCAATACAAGTAGGAGATAGTGACGATGTATCAAAATATACGAGCTCAAGTCGACTGGGAACAGCCGTTTCCACATGAAGAGTACACCGCGCGCCAGGGCAGGGTGCGCGCCGCTCTCAAGGCCTGTGGTTATGCTGGTGTTCTGATCTCGAGCCCGCCTGACTTGAATTACCTGTTTGGCTACGATCAAATCTGGTTTTCACACGACAGCCTGTGCGTGTGTTTCCTGCCGGCAGACGAGGATGAGTTTGTGTTCTTCGATAATGATGGACATGAAATGCTGGTGTCGATCTACCCGGAAATATCCGACATGGTTTATTTCAGACGCGGCAAGGTTAGCGATCATATAGAGGTGATCGCTAGTGAAGTGTTGCGTCGGGGCTGGGCTAAAGGAGAGCTTGCACTGCAGTCACGGTGTTACGGCCCGCATCCTGATCATCTGCGAGCAATTGGGCGGGTTTGGGAAGATGCGGGCGCGAATACTGTCGACGGCTCTGATCTGATTGAAGATATCAGGCTAATCAAGTCCGAGCGCGAAATCAAAATAGTTCGTGAGGCGGCAGAGATTGCCACTGCTGCGATGGCACTGGCGCGTGATTCAGTCAGTGTTGGCATGCGCGAGACCGACCTGGAAGGTGTAATCGTCGGCGAAATGATGCGACGAGGCGGTGGCTATCCAGGTATCCGCACGATGATCGGAAGTGGCCCAAGGGCAGGGGCACATCACGAACCGCCATCGCATCGAAAGTTCCGTAACGGCGATGTTATCCACATCGACTTTTGTGCTTCCCTGCACCGCTATCACGTCAACATCTGTCGCAGTTTTGCCCTGGGTGAGGTCGATGCGCGCTGGATCGATTTATTTGAGCGTAACGAACCAATGATGGACCTGATTGTTGCCGAAATCAAAGCTGGCGACTCGATGGTGAAGGTCCAGGAAGTGGCCGATGCCTTTGCGCAACAGCATGACCTGGCACGCTACGAATGGCTGATTGGTGGCTACTCGCTCGGTATCGCGATGCCGCCGGATTGGGTTGGTCGGCACCGGCCTCGGCCGCGCGAGGATATACCACCACCCGATCTGGAACCTGGTCTAGTGATGAATTTTGAGAACCAGTATGATGTTTTTACAGAGAACTGGTCAAGCGCACCAGGCGCTGGTTTGATCGATACACTGTTGATGGGTGAAACATCGTTAGAAATTATCACGCCTTTGCCGCGTGAGCTGGTTCAGGTCGGCTGAGCCGTGATCGCAGCGGATTAAGTATAGCTACCGACCAATTTGCACCGGTATGCGATGCGCGCCGAAACTGCCCGCTGTCGCCGCGAAATATCCAGGAACCGTTGTTGCGCAATTGGCGCAATTGCCATTTTTGTCCAGGCCCCAACGGCCGAGCTGATACCAATCGCGTTCGATCAGCAATTCACCACAGTTATGACACCAGGTACTGGAACCGCTCGCGTCGTGTACATTGCCGGTATAGGCATAGTGCACACCATTGTCGAGCGCGATCTTACGCGCTTTGGTCAGGGTTGCGGTCGGGGTGGATTTGATATCCAGCATTTTCCAGTCGGGATGGAACGCGGTGAAGTGCATCGGCACGTCCGGCCCCAGGTGTTCAACCACCCAGGCAGTCATTTCCTGCAATTCCTGCTCGGAATCGTTTTCACCGGGTATCAGCAACGTGGTTAGCTCGAGCCAGGTTTCGGTTTCATGCCTGATGTATTCCAGGCTTTCCAGTACCGGTGCCAGGTGACCACCGCAAATCTTGTGATAGAAGCGATCGCTGAACGCCTTGAGATCGACATTGGCCGCATCCATCAATTTAAAAAACTCGATGCGGGGCTCCGGATCGATATAGCCGGCAGTGACCGCCACGGACCTGATGTTACGCTCGCGACAGGCTTGAGCGACGTCTACCGCATATTCAAGGAAAATGACCGGGTCGTTGTAGGTGTAGGCAATACTGCGACATGACATTTCTTCACAAACTTGCGCCAGCTTCTCGGGTGAAGCGTGATCTGCAAGGGTATCCATCTCTCGTGATTTGCTCATATCCCAGTTCTGGCAAAACTTGCAGGCCAGGTTGCAACCGGCGGTCCCAAACGATAATACCGAACTACCGGGGTAGAAGTGATTGAGCGGTTTCTTTTCGATCGGATCAATGCAAAAACCGCTGGAACGTCCATAGCTGACCAGTTTGACTTCATCATCCAGACGCTGGCGCACGTAACAAAGGCCACGTTGGCCTTCTTTGAGATGGCAGTGGCGTGGGCAGAGGTCGCATTGCAGGCGACCATCTTCCATCTTGTGCCAGTATCGTGTTGAAACAATGGTATCGTCCATGCCTTGTAAATATGGGCCTAATAACCATATATCAAGAATGGATATTATATTTAACCAGGCTAACCCAACGAGGTAATAGCATGAGCACACGCAAAGCCGCCGTTGCCGGCTATTTTTACGAGGCACAAGCTGCAGTCCTGCAACACCAGGTAAGTCAGTTTATAGAGCAGTCGCCACTGGTTTCTCCGGGGAGGCCGAAGGTATTGATCGTACCGCATGCGGGATACGTTTATTCCGGTTCAACCGCTGCCCAGGCTTACCGTAGCCTGGAATTGTATCAAGATGAAATCCGTCGCGTGGTACTGCTCGGTCCTGCGCATCGGGTTTATCTTGATGGTATGGCGGTGCCCTCGGTGGATGCATTTTCAACACCGCTTGGCGAAGTAAAGCTCGACGCGAGGGCGATAGCGCGAATTTCGGCGATGCCCGCTGTGATCGTTTCCAATGAGGCGCATCGCGAGGAACATAGCCTCGAAGTACAATTGCCTTTTCTACAGGCGGTTTTGAAGCAGTTTACCCTGGTGCCGGTCGTTGTTGGTAACTGTGATGCAAAGACGGTAGCGGCTGTAGTCGATGAACTCTGGGGTGGGGAAGATACGCTGATTGTGATCAGTACCGATTTATCCCATTTCCATTCCTATGAGACAGCCAGGCAAATCGATACCTCGACCTGCGATCGCATACTACAAAAATCGAATGACTTGTCGGGTGAGCAGGCCTGTGGTGCAGCAGCAGTCAATGGCTTGATGTCTAGCGAACATGTCCGTTTACTCGATATAGAGTTGTTGAGTGCCTGCAATTCCGGCGATACGGCTGGAAGCAGGGACAGGGTAGTGGGATATGGTGCCTTCCTTTTGCATTGAGCTAAGCGAAGCGGAGAAGCTTCGTTTACTCGAGATTGCGCGGCAATCGATCGAATCGGGTCTGAATGGTGACGGATTATTGCATCTGGATAGCTTGCTACTAGACGGTACGCTTGCCGCCCAGCTTGGCGTTTTCGTGACACTGACCCAACTCGAGGAGCTGCGCGGCTGTATGGGTGCGCTGGAATCATCGGATCCGCTGGCACATACGGTGGTCTCGTGCGCGTTTAACGCTGCTTTTCGGGACCCGCGCTTCCCGCGGTTAAATACCTCTGAAATGGCCGACACCCGTATAGAGATTTCGGTTTTGTCGCGGATGGAACCGCTAGTCGTCACCGACCGTACGAATCTGCTAAGCAAGTTGCGTCCGCATGTCGACGGTTTGCTGTTGGAAGACGGTCGTTACCGTTCTACCTTTCTGCCCGGGGTGTGGGAGAAAATCAGCGATCCCGATGAATTTCTCCAACAACTGCTACTCAAGGCCGGGTTGTCCCCTGATTACTGGTCGGAGACGATTTGCTTCCAACGCTATCATACAATCTCATTCGGCGAGCAGGAATCGGCCCAGGTTTAGGATTACAGGTTATTAGTCGCTGAATTCTAATTTGAGCTTCCAAAAGTTTCTGCGGCAAGTCGTCCGACAGGCTGCCAGGTTAATCCTCTATGCCTGGTCTACGCTTTGCCACCATTGCTGGAAGGCTTCCTCACTGAAAGGCAGGACACTCCCAAGTTCGCCGCTTCGCTCCTGCCAGACAGGCAGTGCCGCCTCGGGAACCGAGATTAAGAGAGGTATACCTTCACCGATAGTTTGCAGTATCTGATCGATCAGGCCTTTACCGTTTTGCTCTAACTCACCAAATTTCTCCACCACCACCAGCTCCAGACGGTCACTAATAGCGCTATCAATAATGCTGGCTGTCTCTGCGAGGGCTGATACATCGAGTCCGCACTCATCGTCGTTCTTCACTGCGCGCGTGATAGGGATGCGGCGGTCAGTTTCAACATCTATGGCGTTAAGTCCTACTATTTCGCCTTCTGAATTAAAGAGTGCCTCCTGCAGGACCCCGCCGACACGCGTATTCAGCGCCTTTAGTTTCTCAACGAATTTTAAAAGCGCCATTCTATCGCCAGTGTCCGGCGTATAAACTGCGGCGGCGAAGGGCGCTATGGTTTGATTGTTAGTCACGGTTGTAGATTATCACGAATTGCCCGGGCCTTCATTCCCGGAATTTCCGCCTCTTTGGAGGGGGTCGTAAAAGGTTGGATTGTGTTTCCTGGCAAGGCGAAAATGCGCGCAGAAGCGCAGTTTACACGTAGTAAATGAGC
>JBGUEB010000031.1:0-19799 GCA_041821565.1 Gammaproteobacteria bacterium
GAATCTGCCTCTCGAAACCAACGTTCTATTTATGACAATCATGGCAACAAAAATGCCTCTCGTCGGTCGTGGTTAACCCGTAGGTGTCGAGAAAAATAGATGCCGGGATTGATGGCAACGCTTCGTTGGCCGCATTACTTCGCTATATGTACCCTGGCAAATCAAAAACATTCGGGTAGCCGAATAGTGAAATACTACCACCGGTATGCAGAAATACGACGTTTTCACCCTTCTTGAAATGACCCTTTCGAATCAAATCGATCAATCCTGAAAATCCCTTGCCTGAATAAACCGGATCGAGCAGGATACCTTCGTATTGCGCCATCATTTTCACCGCTTCGACCATTGCATCGGTCGGCAGGCCATAGCCATCGCCGACATAATCGCTATTAGCGACGACCCTTTCGCGTGCAACAACATCGGGACTCAAACCCATATACTCTGCGGTACGCTGCGCCAGGCTATAAACCATTTCTTCCTGCTTTTGCTTCGGCGCACGAACTCCAACGCCATATACCGGGATGCCGGTGTTCATTCCTTCCATGCCTAGCACCAGCCCGGCCTGGGTACCGGAGCTACCGGTCGCGTGTACCAGGTGGTCGATGCGTAATGAACGATCATTCGCCTGTGTAGTGAGCTCTATGGCCGCGTTGACATAGCCAAGCGCACCGATTTCATTCGAACCACCGCCAGGGATAATGTAGGGGCTTTTGCCATCGTCGCGTAATTGTTGTGCAAGCGCCTCCATGGCGGCATTCATATCGGTATCCGCCGGGCGTCCAGAGATGGTGGCACCGTGTAATTGATCGAGCAATACGTTACCGTTATAGACATAGGCCTGGTCTTCGTACCCGGTTCGATCTTCCAGTAACACATGACATTCCATTCCCAGTTTGGCTGCGATCGCCGTAGTCTGGCGTGCATGATTAGACTGGGTCGCACCCTGGGTAATGATAGTATCGGCTTTGCGCTCAACCGCATCCGCCATCAGAAACTCGAGCTTGCGAGTCTTGTTACCTCCGGAAGACAAACCGGTACAGTCATCACGTTTGATCCAGATATTGGGGCCATCCAGAGCCCTGGAAATTCGCTCCATTGGTTCGAGTGGCGTCGGCAGATGGGCGAAATGAAGTCGTGGAAAACGAGATAGGTGCATAATAGCCTCCAAAATTAATTGTATGCATAATTACATAGGTTTAAACCCGATAATAATGCTAATAATTTACGCTAAAATTAAAGCATTTAATGTTTAAATGGTTAGAATGAATAAATGGAACTAAAATGGCTCGAAGATTTTCTGGTGTTACTCGAAGAAAAATCGGTAACCCGTGCGGCAGCTCGCCGGCATGTTACGCAACCGGCTTTTTCGCGCAGAATTCGGCAGTTGGAAGCGTGGCTGGGAGTTGAAATTGTTGACCGAAGCACCAAACCTGTCAGTTTTCGGCCGACAGGATTGGCGCTGGAAGGAGGAGTACGTGACATCGTAAATCGACTTTATGGATTGCGCAACAGTGCGCATGAAAGTCAGGACCAGGTCACGTTTGTAGCCCAGCATACACTGGCAATTTCGCGCTTTCCATCTTTGATTCACAGGGTAAAAGCCAGTCTACCATCACCCAGCTATCGAGTCGTCACGGCAAACTACGAACAATGCGAGGCTCTTTTTTATAACGAAGCCGACCTGTTGCTGTGTTACCAGAACACCCAGCGACAGTTTGATTTTTCCCACAAAGCAGTGCGTAAGCTGCATCTTGGTAAGGATCGGTTGATTCCGGTGGCTTCCAGACAGTTGGCCGGGCAACTCGGTGAATTGTCAGCGGGAATGGCAATTCCGCTTTTGATGTACCAGCAGGGTAGTTTTCTGGCTGACGCCTTAGCCGGTAGTTGTCTACCGGCAGTAATCAGGGATTACCGCGTTGAAGTCATCTGTGAATCGGCTTTTTCCGCAAGCCTGAAGGAAATGGTACTTGCCAATATGGGCATTGCCTGGCTTGCCGGAGAGATTATTGAAAAAGAACTATCCGAAGGCACAATCGTGCCCCTTGCTCCTTTACTGGGTGAGACCGAGCTGGACATAGTTCTCCACTATCGAGATGAAGCCTTACCAGCAATAGTAGGCCAGATAATTGCTGAGTTTGAAGAGGTGGCATCAGTCTCCCGGTCTGACCATGAAACCGCATGATTGTGAGTGTTTTTTTATCTGCCCGGGGGGCTCTGATTAATCTGTTAGTGAAAAGTTAAGTGATAACAGAGACAATATCAATGTAATCAATAGGGCCATGGAAAGCCATGCACCTGCTCGCGCCTGCATAAACACTTTCCGGAAAAAGCAGGAACGGAATTTCGAAGTATGCGATCAAACTCGCTTTTAAACATCGATGGGAACCATGACTAAAACAGTTTTTAACAAACCTTTCACCCAGCAAGAGCCAATTCCTGAAGCCGGTATTACACGCGCGGTCGAAGTCATGCGTTCGGGTCGCCTTCACCGTTATAACGTCATCGAGGGTGAAACCGCTGAAACCGCATTGCTCGAAACCGAGTTCGCGGCATACATGGGTCAGCCGTATTGTCTCGCCTGCGCCTCGGGTGGTTACGCCCTGCATATTGCGCTCAAAGCCGCCGGCATCAAGCCCGGCGAAGCCGTGCTCACCAATGCCTTCACGCTGGCCCCGGTTCCGGGTGCTATTGACAACGCTGGTGGTAGCCCGGTACTGGTTGAAATTGACGAAAACTTTTGTGTCGATTTAAACCATCTCGAACAAATGATGCAGGACTCGCAAGCGCGCTTCTTCATGATCTCACACATGCGTGGTCATATAGCCGACATGGATGCCGTGGTCGAACTATGTGATAAATATCAGATCATTTTGATCGAAGACTGTGCGCATACCATGGGCGCGAGCTGGAATCGTAAAAAGTCTGGCAGTTTCGGTCGCATAGCCTGCTTTAGCACGCAAACCTACAAACACATTAATTCGGGAGAAGGTGGATTCCTCACCACCAACGACGCGAAAGTGATGGCACGTGCCATCATACTCTCGGGATCATACATGCTGTTCGAACGCCACGATGCTGCGCCCGAAATCACGGCTTTCAAAGATATAAAATTCGATACACCTAACTACAGTGGCCGCATGGATAATTTACGCGCCGCTATCCTGCGCGCCCAGTTACCGCTTCTCGATGAAAATTGTAAGTGCTGGAATGCACGCTATCGCGCACTGGAAAAACGCCTCGAACAAAACACCGAAATCACATTGCCCAGGCGTCCCGAACAGGAGCACTACGTCGCCAGTTCATTGCAGTTTCGCATTGAGCGCCTGGCAAACGATCAAGTGTCCCCCTTCATCGCCGCCTGCGCTAATCGCGGTGTCGAATTAAAATGGTTTGGCGGCAAAGAACCGCAGGGATTTACCAGCCGCTACGATAGCTGGCGTTACATTGAATCGAATCAGCAATTACCCAGGACGCTCGCAATTCTTGCGACCACTTTCGATCTGAGGATTCCACTGACCTTCAGTGTCGATGACATGCTGCTTATCGGCGAGATCATCGATGATGTCGTTGCCGGCTATGTTATCTAGCAGAATAAACAGGGGTCAGAGCCAAGGCTCTGACCCCTGTTTATTCTCTGCCTCCTCCATTAACCAGGCGCGTAAGTCTCGTACCTTTTGATTCATATAGCGACCGGGTGAAGCGATGAGCGCGTAACCATAGCCTTCGAGTTGATGTTCGAAGGGCGCGACCAGCGAGCCATTTTCAAGTTCCGTGGCCATCAGGGCATCGGCCATGGTTAATCCCAGGCCGTCGATCGCAGCCTGGGTGCGTACGTTGGCATCGACAACTACACGTCGCGGATTCGGCAAACTCATCGTGTGTTCGCCTGACCATTCACTCCAAAGGTCGAGCCTTCGATCTTCGCATAGCAGGGGTATGCTATCGAATGGCGCCAGACCGAGCTGTTCTGTGGCGAGACCGCGGTCCGACCACTCGATACCAAGGCGATGCAGTAACTGCGGACTGCAGACCGGATACAACGGCATCGGCATCTCCCGCAAATGACGCCGGTCGCCAGCACCACTACAGCGACACCAACGGATCGCTATGTCTACGTCCTGGAGTTTGAAACCCTCGGCATTCACCGAATGCTGAAACACAATAGAGATATCCGGATTTTGTTCACTGAAACTGGCGATACGCGGCGATAGCCAACGCAGGGCGACATAAGTGGTTACCGCAAAGGTTACGTCCGGATCAGCCTCGCTCGGCGCTAGCGTATCCAGCGTTTTCCCCAGGTCTTCAAATAATCGTCGTGTAGTCTGTAGCAATTTCTGCCCGGCATCGGTGAGATAAACCTGCCGTACCGAGCGCTTGAACAGGGCACAGTCGATGTTCTCTTCGAGTTTGCGAATCTGGTAGCTAATCGCGCCCTTGGTTATGCAAAGTTCATCCGCGGCCAGGCTGAAACTCAAATGTCGCGCTGCAGATTCAAACGCCTTGAGACTATCGAGAGCAGGTAATCGGTGTTTCATGGTTTAAAATTATTTTTACAAAAATACATTAAACTAGTCAAATCTGTTTCGCTACAAAGATCTATAGCGTAAATATTTTAAACCATACTACAATTATTTTCGCTTGTCAGTGATTACCCCTATCGAGCATCATAAGCTTTAATCAAGTACGTTAATCCAGATTTATAACCGGGGGCCCATTGACCAGTAACAATGTGAAATCACAGGCCCGCGTCGTCGTCATCGGCGGCGGTATCGCCGGTTGTTCGACTCTTTACCACCTGACCCGTGAAGGCTGGACCGACGTGGTCCTGATAGAACGCGACGAATTGACTTCCGGATCAACCTGGCACGCGGCGGCGCAGGTAACCCAGTTTGGCGCAAATCAAACCATGGTGGCGTTAAAACGTCATAGCATCGATCTGTATCGCGAGCTCGCGGCCGACCCGGACAATCCGGTCTCATACCATATTACCGGCGGCATGCGTCTCGCCCACACGCCCGAACAGGTCGATACCTATAAACATTTTATCGGCATGGCTGCCGGCATGGGTGTCGAAATGGAGTTTATCGATGCTGCCGAGGCAGGCAGACGCCACCCGCTAATGAACACCGATGGATTGCTCGGTGCCTGGTGGGATCCGCTCGACGGTGACATTGATCCGGCTGGCATCACCTTTGCGCTGGCGCGCAAGGCGCGTGAAGCCGGAGCAGAGGTTTATCGATTCAACCCGGTGGAAAGTATCAGTCGTAAGCCCAATGGCGAATTTATCGTACACAGCAAAAAAGGTGACATCACCTGTGAGAAGGTAGTTAACGCCACCGGCTACCGCGTTAACGAAGTCGGTAACATGCTCGGAGTTTCGCATCCGGTCACCTCGATGGAACACATGTATTTCCTCACCGATACCATGCCGGAACTCGAACAACTGGATTTTCGCGTGCCCATTATCCGCGATCCGGCCGATGATTTTTACAGCCGCCAGGAAAAGCTGGGGCTACTCATCGGCGTCTATGAACAGGGATGCAAGACTTTCGGCATGGATGGCATTGACCCGGACTTCACCCAGGCGCTCTGTCCCTCTGATCTGGACCGCTGCCTCGACAACATGGAGCGTATCTTTGAGCGCCTGCCAGCGCTCACCGAGGCGGGGATTCATACCGTTATCAATGGTCCGATAACCTATACCATCGATGGTGCCCCGCTCATTGGTCCGATACCCGGCATTCATAATGCTTACTGCGCCATTGGCCTGCGCGCGGGCATTGGTGAAAGTGGTGGTCATGGCAAGCTCCTCGCACAAATCATGGTACACGGTGAATGTGAATGGGATGCGTGGTTTCTCGACCCACGACGATTTACCCAGTACGCGAATACCGAACACACCACCCTAAAAGCGATCGAGGACTATCAAAACGAATTCCACTATCACATGCCACACGAACATCGGCCCGCATCGCGCCTGGCGCGCACGACGCCGCTATACGCCGTACTCGACCAGGAAAACTGTGCCTGGGGTGTAGTCAATGGCTGGGAACGGGCCCTGTTTTTCAAACCCGATGCCAATTTTGTCGACCAGCATAGTTATCGCTTTACGCCAACAAAAGAAATCGTGGGCAACGAAGTAGACGCCTTAAAACAGAATGTCGGCATCATGGAAGTATCTGGTTTCAATCGCTACGAAATCAGTGGCGAGGGTGTAGAGTCTTTTCTTGGCCATGTGACCTGCGGCAATATTCCGAAAACCATCGGCAAGCTCAGCCTATGCTACCTGCTTACCGAAAAAGGTAATATCCTCAGCGAGGCAACACTGGTCAAGCTTGGTGAGAATCGATACTGGTACGGGTCTGCGGCCGCAGCCGAATGGCACGATCGCGACTGGTTGCAGCGATACAAACCCGACACCGTGATCCTGACGGAGATGGCGAACAGCCATACCATACTGGTGGTCGCCGGCCCAAAATCACGTGATCTACTACAATCGGCATCACCTCGTTGCGACTGGTCAAAAGCAGCATTCCCCTGGCTGCAGGCACGCACCATGTTCATAGGCCACGCCGAGGTAATCGCAATGAGTGTTAGTTTCTCGGGCGAGCTTGCCTACGAACTGCACGTGCCCAATGAAGCGCTGTACCTGGTCTGGCAAATTCTCAAGCAGGCGGGAACCGCGTTTGATCTGGGTTACTTTGGTCTCTACGCGACGGAATCGATGCGCCTCGAAAAGGGCTATCGCCACTGGAAGGCTGATTTAATTTACGAACATAATCCGTTCGAGTCCCGTCTCGATCGATTCGTCAACATGGAGAAGAATGATTTTATCGGCAAGCAGGCCTTACAGGCGCAACTCGAACGTGGGCATCGCAAACTATTTGTATCCATGACGATTGATTGTGATATCGCCCCGGCACATTCGGGTGACCCGGTTTTTGCCGGCGAGTTGCAGGTTGGCAGTATTACCTCGGGCGGTTATGGTTTTCGCGTGCAGAAAAATATAGGCTACGCGTTTGTTGACCCTGATCAGGCGGAAACAGGCACTGCCCTGAGTGTCGGCATCCTGGGAGAAAAATACGCTGCCATAGTCGTCGACCCGATTCTTTACGACCCCGAAAACAATTTAGTAAGGTCATGATATGAACCAGCCGCGAAGACCGCGCCGGCGTGGCACCATCAGCCGCGCAGAAATGCTCGCTAAACGCAGCAAACCACCGGCCGTGAATCCGGCACCCCCCGGACCGATCGGCGGTCAATACAAACCTCTCACCGATATTCAGATCAGCCAGATTTATGACACCTCGATGCGCATGCTCGCAGAGCTCGGTATGGGTGAGGCACCGCAGGCTTTAACCGATCAGGCGATTAAGTGCGGAGCGACGATTAATGAGCTTGGGCGCCTGTGTTTTCCGCGCAGCATGGTCGAAGATATTATCGATGGTGCCTGTAAGACATTTCTGTTTCATGGCCGTGACCCGCAATATAGTTTCGAGGTAGGCGGCGATCAGGTTTATTTCGGTACCGGCGGCGCGGCCGTGCAAACCCTGGACCTGGATACCCATGTTTATCGTCCCTCTACCCTGACCGATTTATATGACTTCACCCGCCTCACCGATACCCTGCCTAATATCAGCTGGTTCACACGCTGCTGTGTGGCCACCGATGTACCCGATATCTTTGAGCTCGACGTTAACACTGTTTATTGCCTGATGCGCGGCACCCAAAAACCGGTTGGTACCAGTTTCACCCTGGGCGAGCACGTCGACCCTATCGTCGATATGTTTGATGCGTTAGCTGGGGGCGAGGGTAAATTTGCCGAAAAGCCATTCTGCAAAGCGCATATCAGCCCGATCATCTCGCCCATGCGTTATGGTGAAGATGCATTTGACGTCGCGATGGCAAGCATACGCCGCGGCATGCCGATTAATAGCATTACTGCCGCCATGTCGGGCGCGACTTCTCCTGCCACGATCGACGGCATGCTCGCCGCCTCCTTCGCCGAAACCCTGGCGGCCCTGGTGATGGTGAATGTTTTTGCACCCGGCTATCCAATGATATTTTCAAACTGGCCTTTCGTGATTGACCTGCGTACCGGCGCCTTTTGCGGTGGTGGCGGCGAAATATCGCTGCTCAATGCCGGCTCGGCGCAACTGGCGAATTTTATCGGTGTACCATCGGGCGTTGCTTCGAGCATGAGTGACGCCAAGGCAGTCGATGCACAAATGGGCATGGAAAAGGCACTGTCCGCGCTCGCCTGCGGTTTATCCGGAGCTAACATGGTTTACGAATCCTCGGGCATGATGGCGAGCCTGCTAGGCGTCTCGTTCGAGGCTTTCGTTATCGATAATGAAATGCTGTCACATGTTTACCGCATGATTCGGGGCATCGAAGTCACTGAAGACAGCCTCGCTTTTGAGTCAATGAAAAACGTCATTACCGGCGAAGGCCATTTCATCGGAGAGACGCAAACCATGGAGGCAATGGAGCGTGATTACTACTACCCTAAATTATCCGATCGGATCGAACCCACTACCTGGGCTGAAGAAGGAGCCGTTGATATCTGGCAAAGGGCGAATGCCAATGTACGAGAAGTTTTAAAAAACCATCATCCCGGGTACATAGATAGCGGGCTCGATAGTAAAATAAGAAGTCAGTTTAAAATACTGCTGCCCTGAATCAGGTTCTCATATGCACCAGCGGTTCATAGTATTCCATCTCGCGTAAACTTTCGGAAATGACCCCGACAAAAGCGTCTTTCAGCCTGGCATCAGAAAAAACCGGCCTTATATCGATCACGTCGAAATAATTATCATCCGCGTATTTTGGATTCCACAAAATCAACGGGCATTCCTGTTTTTGAAAAATAGAGGTACCCATGCCATTGTGAATTGACCACACTTCGATTTCACGCGAAACCGGATCTTCGCAGATGTATAAACATGAGCTCACTTCGACATCCATGAATTTCTCAACTGCCTTAATCGGATGAATCTCACCTACCATAAGCACCATACGGGTTACATCTTCATTCGGGTCGGCTACCAGGTTAAATGGACCTTGTACGTCATCTCTTGAAAAAATATAACGACCTTCATGGAAAACGATCCTGCCGATAGTTAATAAATTTTCTGACAGATTAGCAGCGTAGTATTTTGAAATGTCAGGGAAGTCTTCTTCCATCGCCTGGCTTGAGTCTCTTTAATTGATTGATAGAACTAAAAATTTTATTATAGGGTATCGTACGATTTCTACCCGACAATTAAAGTATAGCCTTAGTTTGGCAATGTGGGATATCTAAAAAATCTCGTGCAAATATGGCCAGATAAGTCCTTATATATTCTGAATCACGTTTAGGATTAAACCTGCATTCCGGCCATCATACCCTCGTAGACGGCTTCTTCTGCGGTTCGCGGACTCATACAATCCCCAACCAGGTGATATTCAATCGGCATCTCTCTCAATATAGCCTCCAGGTCGGTATTCGATGAATGCCCCAACGCGAGTACCAGCGTATCTACCCCGTCGCAAACAACTGCTTCATTACTAAGTGTGTGCTGCAGATAAACCGAGTCACTATCGACACCAAACAATCGAACATAGGGGATAATCTCGACGCCTAGTTTATGTAAGCTGCCGGTCCATTGATCACGTGTATATGACTGAATTTCCTGGCCTGCGCAGATTCCATTCACCGCGAGTCGAACCCGCGAACCCTGTCTCGCCAATAGCTCGGCGAGGCCCATTCCAACCCAGTCGGCACGCCAGTCCGCGATGACAACATTGGTGCCAACTTTGACTTTAGCAGTCAGTACCTGCCATGCATCGACAACCTCGGCTTCATCCTCGCCGGGTAAGGCGGGCCGATAAGGTCTGGCCCCGGTAGCAGAGATAACCACATCGACCTGATTCGCTTCAATCCAGTCCCGATCAACATGGGTATTCAGACGTATTTCAACACCGGCCTTACGGGTTTCGTATTCGAGGTTGGTGGTCAACCCTCCAAATTCTGCCCTGCCGGGTAATAATTGCGCCAGCTTAACTTGACCTCCCAGCCGGTCATCTGCTTCACAGAGAATAACCTCGTGGCCTCGTTGAGCGGCGGTCAATGCCGCCTTTAAACCAGCCGGGCCACCACCCACTACCGCAACACGTTTGCTGTTAGCTGTTTGAGCAATATTACCCAGGCTCTGTTCTCGACCGGAAGTTGGGAACTGAATACAGGAAATCGATGTGCCTAAATGATAATGGCCGATACAGGCCTGATTACAACCGATGCAGGCGCGAATGTCGTCAGGTTCCCCTGCCATTACCTTGTTGGGCATGTCTGGATCGGCAATTAAGGCGCGCGTCATGCCACACATATCGGCCTGCCCATTGACCAGCACCTGCTCGGCAATTTGGGGCTGGTTGATGCGGCCGGCAACAAAAACCGGTTTGTCGGTAATCTGCTTTATCGAGTTTGCGAGCGGTGCCGTATAACCGTGTTCAATCATCATCGGCGGTACCACGTGCACCGAGCCGCCAAGTCCCGCCATCGACCCTGCGACCACATTGAAATAATCAAGCGCTGCCATTTCATCGAGGCATTTACATATTTCACCCGATTCGCCAGGGTCCATGCCATCGTGTTCTAATTCATCAACCGAAATACGGATACCCAGAACCATCGACTCTCCGATTGCAGTTCTTACGACGGTAATAATTTGCCGGAGAAATCGCAACCGGTTCTGCAAATCACCGCCATAGTCATCTTCTCTTAAGTTGACTCTCGGGTTGAGAAATTGTGCGGGCAGCAAGCCGTGGCTGGCAGGAATCTCAACTCCATCGAGACCCGCTTTTGCCATCCGCCCTGCCGCTTCTGCATAAGCCTGAACAACCTCGGCAATCAACTCGATGCTCATTGCCCTCGGCATATTGTGAAACCGCTCATCCGGACTGGCAAAGGATGAATAAGGAACATCGAGCATGCCGCCGCGCCTGCGATCATTGGCTCGGCCCGAGTGACTGACCTGTCCAAATAGACGGCAGCCATGTTGCTGCACGGCACCGGCTAAATCGCTATAAGGCTGGATGCAGGCATCGCTGCTGGCATCTACAGCGGGAGAATCCGATAATGCCGAATCATGTACGCGCGCGGCTTCGGTAATGATTAACCCGGCGCCACCCCTGGCTCTGGCCTGGTGATAGGCAAACATCTGGCTGGTCGGCAGACCGTTTTCGGTCATACGGGTCATATGGCCGGTAGAAAATATGCGATTGCGAAACTCGGTATCGCGGATTCGCAGCGATGACAGCAAATGCTCAAACATCAATTATCCCCATTATCCGTGATCTCGATTCGACTGGAATCAAAGTTGAACAATTCGTTTAGAGCAAAGCCGCTGAGGCGACACTGGAGTTGGTGGGCAGGCATTTCAATCATTACAATATTCATTCACCGATTCTTCAGATGCCGATATTGACCCTATCATTCAAAAAAAACAAGTTGTCCGATGTAGCAGCCTAAGGGGGCCGGGCTAATGAGTTTGATGCTAAGCTATGCGAGATAGCCGATTTTACGATGGCAGGAAGTCTATCGGATAACTGACCGTAATTTGTGAAACATTGGCACTGGCAAATATGAATTTCTTTATTTTCAACGCTAGCTTTCGCTCCAGTTTTTCGTCCCCGAGCTCGCTGGATACAATCGTGACTTTGATGACCTTGCCGTTCGGATCGATGGTCAATTCTACAACCACTTTACCCGCGAGCGAGGGGTTTTTACGAAGTGCTCGATTATAAATAGAAAAAATGGCTCCCTTGTTTTTCTGAAATACACGTTCAACTTCTTCAGCGCTGCGCGTGGCAGTTCGACCTGATTGGCTGGTACTGGTCCCAGTAGTTTTAACGGCTTGCGTGCTTTTGATGTTGCTCGTAACCGTGGTGGTTTTTCGGGTAGCAAGTTCGCTGGTTTCTATCTTCCTGGTCAAAGTATTTGTAGTGATTCCGCCACTCGACTGTTTTGCCTGACTGCTTAGCAAAGCGCTGGCACTTGCTATTTCTGTGGCTTGCTTGCCTGTGGTTTGCTGTGGTAATTCAACAATATTATCCAGATCAAAACTTTCACGAAGGTCTGCCAACTCATCGCTGAAGGCGATGAGCCCGCTTTGCTGTGCGACCTCACGAGCTAGTTTCGTTTTCTCTTTCGGAGCTTCCTTTTTTACTTCCTTAGGTTTGTCTTTTTTCTTTTCCTTGGGTTTTTCCGCCTTCTTTTTTTCCTCGGGTTTGGCTTTTACTATTTTTGGCAGCGGTGGTTTAACTTTTTGCTTTTCGAGGATTAGCCTGGCGAGTCTTGGGGACACATCGACTAGTTTTTTTTGCGTTGTTTCGGGCAATGTGAATGAATCGAGCACCAGTCCCGCAACCAGGAAAATAACCAGCAGTGCGATCAGCAATCGTCTAAAGTTGCGATCCTCGCTGGTTTCAACCCATGGCAGGCCGGGTTCTCGAATGGCAGTTGCCTGGGCCATTAACTGCCCGCCGCCTCAAGCCTCTGATTTACCGCAAAGGATATATCAGTGTATTCAGCCCCCGCGCAAGTCAGCATTATTTTTTTAAGTAGCTTAAATGGTATTTCCTTATCACCCATGATCGTGACACCTTGTTTGTCGGTAATACTCCTGGCTGACGTCGCTTCGACTCTTAAAGCATCATATAGTGGTTTGATGGTTTTTTTGCTGCTAGACATGGCTTCTTTGAAGCCAATTACGAATCGGCCCTGAACACGAATATCCTCTTCGTTAACCGCAATCACCAGATTACGCAGAGGTAATATATCCGAGACTGAATCTGGCAATGTTATGTTCTGAGGTGAAGGCAAGACTTCAGCACTGGTGGCATTAACGAGTAAAAAGAAAACCAGAATGGTAAATATATCCATCAAGGACACCATGTTAAGTGTCGCTGAATAATTTTTGGCACGAGCGTGGTGTTGTTTCATGCGTCGGGCCCGTCTTGAGAGTTTCATAAGCTGCTTCGCCTGTTACTGTTTGGCTGCATCGCCAATCGAGATATTGGGGAATAACTCGGCGTATACCTGTTCACCTTGATACAGGGTCTGGTAGGAGCGTGAAGCGTCCATTACCTGAATTAGGTCGTCGTAATGTGTATTTTGTTGGGCGAGTATTGTCAACGCCGTCTTGTCCGGAAAACGTGCTTTTATTTGCTTCAGGGCCGCCTTCAATAGTACGTAATCATGAGCCTTGTTCTTTTGCGGAATGCGCTTAATCAATCCGCCCTGGTTATCGGATAGCACTAACATCTTCGGACGAATAGTCAGACGTAGTTCGAATGGTGGTTTTTTCGGCTGCTTGGATTCGCTGCCCGGTGGTGGCAAGTTTAAATCCAGAATTGTGATATGACTGAATACAGCAGTCATCAGCAAAAAAGGAACAAGCACCACCATCAAGTTCATGAAGGCGGTGATGTTAAGCTCCACTGCCGGGTGCTTACGTCTGATACGGTGCCTTTTAGCCATTTTGCTGACTGACGTTCTTGGCTCGTGACAGGTGATTGACAAACTTCACCACGGTCATTTCCAGGCTGTCGATAATCGCGGTTGTCTTGGTTTGTAATACGGTATAAAACAGTAGCAACGGTATCGCGACGATCAAACCAAATGCAGTGGTATTCATCGCAACAGAAATGCTGGTAGATAGAATTTCGGCCTTCATCGACGGGTCGACCTGGGCTACTGCGGTGAATGCCTTGATCAAGCCAATAATGGTGCCGAGCAACCCGAGTAAGGTCGCGATATTGGCGAACATGGCGAGATAGTGCGTGCGTTTTTCGAGGCGGGGAATAGCCTCCATAATGCTCTCTTCCATGGCTGCTTCGAAATCGTCTCGGCGCCGCGCAGCCTGGAAACTATCCGCGCCATGCAAAAGTATGGTGCTAACGGTTGAAGACGAGCCTTTTGCCATTTTAACTGCACCGTTCATTTCACCTTTTTCCAGTAACGGCAGCAACTTGGCGATCATACGGCGGTTAGTCAATTTCGACGCGCTAAGATAGAAATATCGTTCAAGCGTAATCGCCAAACCAATAGCAAGTACGGCTAATATCGGGTACATGAATGGTCCCCCGGACTGGAAAAACTGAATGAGAGTGTTAAGCATGGTGTTCATCGCGTTTATCTCCGCTGTTTGGTAAATGTGGTTAATAGTGTGGGTTTGCCAGCTATTTTCGATGCAACACTATTAAGCCGGTTACTGGTTTGTAGTCGAAGTTGAGAAAATTGCATCGTGATATCGAATTTGTCGTCTAAACGCATCGCGATCTAACGGCTTTAATGTCTGATCCATAATGCTTTCAACAGGGGGGCTCGGGAAGTTAACCGTTTCGGTCGATTTCCACGGCACGATATAGAGCACTTTAGGTAATTCCTTGTTACCCGTGATACTTGTGCCCTCCATTTCCAATCTTTGTTGTGCAATTGAACCGGTGGCAAAAAATATCGGTAGTAAAATCGATATGATTTTCAGATGTTTGATGGTTTTCATATTATCCCTGGGTCCTGGTCTCGATGGTTTTAAGCTGACGTTGAATATCGACAATCCACTTTCCGACCGAATTGCTGTCGTCACTGACGAGGGCCTGATATTTTTTATATTGCTGCAACGCCTGTTCCAGGTCCTGCAGATAGATATCGTAGAGTATTCCAAGATTCAGGTAGGCACTGGCGTACTCATTATCAATCTGGATTGCTTTTTGATAGGTTTTCCTGGCCGAGTCAAACTGTCCCTGTATGCGTTTTATAATTCCCAGATGATTGTAAGCAATGGCATCATCAGGGTCAGACTTAATCGCGCGCTGCAATGCAAGTTCCGCATCCTCGTAATTCTTTTGCTTGAAATAGGCGAGCCCTAGATTGGTGAATACATGTTCAAATTCCGGTGCACTAATGCTCACTAGCTCAAGCAATTCAATTGCGAACCGAATCTCACCCGCTTTCAGCGCGGCCATTCCGGCCTCGTAGTTTTGCTGGTCCAGATCGAATACTTCTACTGGTTCCAAATTTTCCGCGACTACAGGTTGCGGCAAAATTTGTGGTTCAATTTCCGGAATACTTTGACAGGCGCTAATGGTCAAACCCAGGAATACTACTAGTAAATTTTTAAGGCAGTTCGACATAGGCATCTGCTACCTCAACTTTGGCGTATCGGAACGGCATTAAGTCGCCCAGCACCTTGAGACTGTTCTTCACCGATTGATTATAAGCACCTTTCGGAATTCGCTTAAAATTAGTGAGATGAATATCGATCGCCTTTTCCTCGAATGGGTAGGCTTGCTCTTCAAGTAATAATTCGTACTCCTCGAGTTCCTCTTCGTTGAGTCCCTTTGGGCGCTGGGATTCAAGTAGGTCTCTTGCAAAACTGTGATAGATTTCGGCGATTTGATAGGTTGCTTCGGCAGTGACTTCTTCGACCTGGTAATTAAGTGCTTTTGTATAGGCGGCAATCGATTTTTGCATCAATTTTTTCTTTTTCTTCAAGCTCTTTTTCAAAGGCACGGTCAACTTTACGGACTGGAAAGATCGTTGTATCGGTTTGGTTAATTCAATACTTGCGGTTGCCGCCAGGTACTTACTGCGGGGACTGCGCTCGCTTTTGGCGTTAGCGTCGGCCTTGACGATCTCGTTTAACCAGTAATGCAATTTCCTTGTATTATTTTTTTCGCGATATGACTCGGCAATACGAAATTTCAATTCGATGGATCGTTCAAGCGGAGCAGGATAGGATTTAACATAAGCCTTATAGATAGCGATTGCCTCGTCTTTCTTGCCAGCTTTTTGATAAAGCTCGGCGGCCCCCCACATCAAGTCTTTCTTTCGAGACGCTGATTGCGTAGAGGCAGATAAAGTCATCATTTCATTTGCCGCCAATGCATGATCACCCTGCATGCTGTAGGCCAGTGCCAGTTTCTCACTTACGCCTGTTTTCCAGCGCTCGTCCTTCGGGTATTTTTTACGAAATGACTTAAGCAGCGTGATGGCCTGTGGCCAGTCTTTTAGTTCGACATAAGCGGTGGCGGCATCATAATCGGCGACGATACGTTTCGGTGAAGTTGGTACCACAACACCCAGTCTTGAAAAGTGAGTGGCTGCTAGCAGGTGATTGCCCGCGCTTCGTTCATTCTCTCCCTGCCTGTAAATACTCGCTGCAAGCTGTTCGCGGATTTCACTGGTTTCTTTCGAGTTTTTAGCGAGCAACGGCAACAAGTTGGTATAAGCATCTTCGGCGTTCTTATATTGCCTCGTGGCATAATGTGAATGTCCGATAATTGTCCACGCTGGGCGCTGGATTTTTTTATCAATGCGTCGGTCATCTACCAGCCGGTAAGCAGCCTGTGTTGCATCCGCATAGTCTTTCCATTCGAAATATTGCTTTGCTGACTGCAAAAGTATCGTGGGCATGCGAGGGTCTGCCGGGAATTCAAAACGAAATTTCATTGCGCTGGCAATGCGTTGTTGCTGGAAGGCTTTTTTCTGCTGCGACCTGGAATGTTCAAATAACGCATCGTAGCTTAGCAGCGCAGCATATCCTGCCTCGGCACTATTTTTATGCCTGGTATAGTCGTAGGCGGTTTTTTCGTATTCTTCAATAGCGGAAGCGTATTGACGTGCATCAAATAAACTTTCAGCCAGCAGGAAATTGATTTGATCAGCATCACTATCATCTGGAAAGGACTCCAGGTAGTGCCGGTACCAGTCGGCAGCAACTTTATAGTCAGAAACCTTTTTTGAGGCCCGGGCCTGGGCATGATAATGCGTGGCAAGGTCCCGAAGATGTTTGGTTAACACCGGTTTCAGGCTGGATTGCGATGCCTGGTCCTGTCGCTTCCAGAATTCAGAATTGACATCGTACTGGTTCACGAAGCTTTTCTTTTCCTGCAATACCAATGTCGAAAATCCCGCCTTTTGATAGCCGAGGATTGCGTTTTGATGAAATTCGGGGGTATATCGTGAGTAAGGGTATTGTTTTCCGTAAGCGAGGAAGATGTCCGCGGCATCGGTGATGCGCTCTTTACCCAAATAAAGTTTACCGAGATTCAGGTATATCAGCGGTTCAAATTCGCGTTGACCCGCTTTGTTAAAATAATCACGCAGGGACATTTTTTCGGCCTCATAGGAAAATGCCAGGCTGACGACCCGTACCACATCATCGAGTAACTCCTGCTCAGCGCGACCCAGATCCCGGCTCAGGCCGATTTCATCTATCTTGTGTGAACTTGCATTAAGATCTAGAACAGTTATATAACTATCGATCGCATCTCTATATCGGTTTTGCTTAAACTGTGACCAACCGTATTTGTAAATAGACTTTTCGTAAAACAGCGAATCAGGATGATTCTTAACGATAACTTCATAGGCATCTTCTGCCTGCGCGTATTCACGTAAAACGAACAAGTTCTCACCGCGACGAAACTGAGCTTCATCGATGTATCGAGAGTCTGGAAATTTCGCTACCAGGCGGTCGAGTGCCTGCAGTGATTTTTCTGGTTTTGAATCCAGTGCGTAGGCACGCGATAACTGATAAAGAATGTAATCATTATCCGCTCGATTAGGATGAAGCCTGAGGTAATTCTCATAGCCCTTGATGGCATCGAGTGATTCCTGCTGACCTTGCTCTTGTTTAACAGGTTCGTCTGCAAAACGGTTGTCCAGGCTAGCTTCCAGTTCCAGATCAGCAAGGCGCCTGATTTCATCACCGGTACCTGAACCATTGCCGGTGATTAGGAGCAGAGCACGGTAACTGTCTATGGCCTGTTGCCGGCTAATATTAAATTTTGCCTGTGGTTCGATCTGAGCGTTTTTTCCGCTGAGGCTTCCGATCGTAGGTTCGAGATTAACATCGTCTGAAGCGCAACCCGATATCAGGATAGTAAGCACGACAATTAAACCAGGCCGGTAGTGCATGACTATTCGCTCACCAGTGAATCGTACAGGCGTGCCACCGAATAACGAGCGTTCAGGCGAAGCTGGATGATACGTTGTTGCTGTTGCTGAATGGCGCTAATTGCGAGTCGATTGATGCGTGACTCCTGGCGATCGATGAGCTTGCCGACGCGCTCGTAAAGGTTTTTGATCCTGGCGTCCTGACCGTCGATACGAAGTTCGAATTCGGCAAACCGGGTGCTGCTCAGGTCGGTTAGCTGACCTAGTGACTGCGCACGCTGTTCAGATTCCAGCATCGCCCTGTCTAATGCGCGTAACTGTTTCCTGGCCTGCCATAACCGGGGCGCATAATCGGTGCTTATTTGCCAGTCTAAAAGGCCTGAGAGAAAGCGGTGCATATCAGCCTGGGAATCAGTGTTTTTCCTGTCGCGTAATTTGTTAAGGCCGAGGGCAATTTTATCCAACCTTTGCAAATGTTGTTTTTCATCTACCGATGCCAGACTCAAATAGTCATGCCTGGTTTCAATGTCGTTGAGTTTTATTGCGTAGTTTTCACGAGATCGCTGGAGGTTTGTGAGCGTCTGTAAATCATTTGACTGCTCCAATAGTGGTAGTTTTTGCTCGAAGCTTTTACGGCGCTCGATCAGCATCAGATCTAGCGTCGGTAAGTTTCCATCCCAGTGAGCTAACATGATGCGAATATCGAGTAACTCCTGGTAACGTCTGACCTCCTGTTCAAAAGCCTCCGAGGCCATGAGTATGTAGAGGTAGGGTGCTGCAACCGAAGGTGGTGGAGTCCGGTCGAATCGACCAGGGGAATTTACCAGCCGATTTGGCTGCAATGCGGCGATTACTTCGCCCTGTCTAATTGAAGTAACGACCTGATCAAGAACTACCAGTTGCAAGTCAAATTGATCTGCGGCTAGCTCGAAGTATTTTACCGCAAGCTGGCTTTGCCGGTCCTGTTCCAATGCCGTGGGGATTGCAAGCAGGGCTTCCTGGGTAGCACTATCGATGGTATTTTTTCGGGTTAATTCCAGCCAGGGAACCAGTGCCCTGTCAAAATTGTCGAGACGACTCCAGGCCCAGCCCGCACCAAGCAGGGCTTTATGACTCAACGGACCTTGCAGGCGAATACGAGAGAAATTAGCCAGTGCTGCTTCGGGTTTTGAGCGCCGTAACAGGCTAAACCCGAGTGCGAGATTTGCCTGATCACGAAGCGCAGCCATTTCAATCGAATCAGTCGGCATGCGCCCGAGTCTGTCGAGCAATTCCTTTCCCTGATCGAACTGGTTATTTTCAACCATCGAAACACCGAGATTGTAGTCAGCGTAGGCACGCCAGGCCGAGCCACCGGCAATGCCCTGGCTCGCGTCCTCTGCTTGTTGGTATTGCATATTGCCCAGGTACAGGTTGGTCAGTAAATATTGTCTTTCGGACTCGATCTGAACAGGCAGTACATCTTCGATCTTTGCCAGTAGTTCGCGGGCGGTATCGTATTGTCCCTGATCATAATTAAGGCGTGCCAGGTTGAACCAGACACGGTTTTTTATGTCAGTCGAGGTGTTTTCTTCCTGCAGTTGGGAAAATAGCATTCCTGATTCGCGGTAAAGACCGTAGCTATAGTAAAGGTCTGCGAGTAGTAATTCAGATTCTTCAATTTGAGTTTGAGTGCGAGTGCGAGAGCCCTCTTTGGCTACCAGTAACTGTATGATGGCGGGCAATTCGTTTTGCTGAAAATAGTGAAACAAGGCCTGGCCATAGGCCAGATCTTCAACACGATGTTGAAGAGCGGATCCACTAACCTGCATTGTGCTAGCGATAAAAAGAGCCGTAATTCCCAGGCTGTAATGGAAAG
>JBGUEB010000032.1:0-19656 GCA_041821565.1 Gammaproteobacteria bacterium
CTTTTACCTGTTGAAGGGCCGACTCTTAACCGGTTCTTCAAATTGCAGGTTGTGATGGGGCAAACGGCTGCAGAAATGCCGCATACCTGGATCATACCTCTGGCAAGGGAGCAATAACTGCTATCACGCGACCCTGTCGCCTGGTTCTTTACCTTCGAAAATTGCGATTAAATTATCGATTGCCCGAAACCCCATAGCCTCTCGAGTTTCTTCTGTGGCGCTGCCTATATGAGGCAGTAAAAAAACATTGTCTAAGCGCCTGTATTCGGGGTGGATAGCATCGGGTTCGCCATTAAAGACATCGAGTCCCGCGGCGGCAATGCCACCGGTTTTGAGCGCGTCAATCAGGGCATCGTCATCAACCACTGCGCCCCTGGAAGTATTAACCACGATGGCCTGCGAGTGCAGGGCGGCCAATCGTTGTTTATTCAGCAGCCCGCTGGTTTCAGCCGATGCCGGACAGTGAATCGATAATACATCGATTTGCGATAACATTTCATCGAGGTTGGCATGGTATTTCGCACCCTCGACCAAATTCGAATCCAGTGGCCTGCGATTATGATAGTGGATAGCCATATCGAAGCCTCGTGCCCGTCTTGCCAGTACCTGTCCGACTCTACCCATACCCAGAATCCCGAGGCGTTTGCCGGTAATCTGTCTACCCACCATGAACGCAGGGCTCCAGTCTTTCCACTGCTGATTCCTGATAATCCTTTCTCCTTCACTGGCCCTGCGCGCAGCGCCCAGCATTAGTAACATAGCAATTTCGGCGGTAGCATCGGAGAGTACATCGGGCGTATTAGTGACAATAATGTTTTTTTGCTTCGCCGCCTCCAGGTCGACGTGGTCAACGCCTACCGAGTAATTCGCAATAGCTTTTATTTGCGCTGGTAACCCAGCTATTGTCTCTGCCGGAAATTTTTCGGTATGGCATGGCAGTATGGCATCGACGTTTTTACTCAGCCGTAGCAATTCATCTGTGCTATATAAGCTATCATCTGGATTAAGTATGGTATCAAAATTTTCAGCGAGCTTATCCTCGACTGTTTTGGGTAACTTACGAGTCACCAGCACGCGCGGTTTTTTAGACATATTAATCACCATGTTTCCAGGAATTATTGCGACCAGTTTTCATTTAAGGTCGATCGAAAGGGTAGTCTATTGATTTTATTCAAAAATATAAACATATTGGTTTCCTATAATCTCGATTTTACCGAAGATGTTTTGCCGGGAGTCCGCATCAATAGTCTTAACCGGGGTCGGGAAAATGACTATCCATTCGCAATCCCCTGGCAAACGAGTCAATCAGGCAGATGAGTAAATCAATCGATGGATTTCATTGGCGATCGCAATCAGCTTTTGTAGTCGTCGCGGCTGGTGCAACGCTGAGCCTGAATGATTTCCTCACCTTTCCGGCGCTGGTCGGTCAAAATGGCGGCAGTGCGTTCCTGTTACTATATCTGTTGTTTCTGATTGTCCTGGGGTTACCACTTTTAATGGCAGAATT
The DNA here is from genome assembly GCA_041821565.1 of Gammaproteobacteria bacterium. Lineage (GTDB taxonomy): Bacteria > Pseudomonadota > Gammaproteobacteria. Next base: position 1,508 of record JBGUEB010000032.1, read on the forward strand.
ATTGCTGGGCAGACTAGGGCGATCTGATCCTCCTCGATCATTTGAAATTCTAGCGGCCCAGCAGAAATCTTCAGTTTACTGGAAATCCGCCGGGTTCCTGTCAATGCTGGCGGCCTTTATGATCGTATCGACATTTAGTGTGATAGCCGGCTGGTCATTATCTTATTTTTTCAAATCTGGATTAGGTGTTTTCAGCGCCATGTCTGCCGATGGAGTATCGCGATCTTTTGACGAATTCATCATCGACACCGAACGCATGATGCTCTGGTTTACACTGTTCATTCTATTACTGGTTACGATTAGCGCACAGCAGCTAAGAAATGGCATAGAAAGATTTTCACTAGTGCTGGTGCCCGCGCTATTTCTGTTACTGGTTCTCGGTTTCGTGCTTGCCATGTATTCTCCAGGATTTGATCAAAGCGTCCGTGTTTTACTCTATGTGGATTTTTCAAACCTGAATAACGATGCACCTATGCTGGCTTTGCAAAGAGCGTTTTATACGCTGGCGCTTGGCCTCGGGGCGATGATGGTATACGGCAGCTATTTACCGGCTAATAGCTCGATAGGCTACTCGGCGATTCTGGTGATTGCGATTGATTTACTATTCTCTATATTTATCGGTTTGACAATCAATGCGCTGGCATTTTCAACCGGATTTGAACCGAGCCTGGATAGTCAGTACGCTTATCGCATCCTGCCGGTGATGTTTAACAGACTCGATTCGGGCTATCTGGGTGCAGCGCTATTTTTCCTGATGTTACTCCTCGCCGCGATAACCACGTCTATGGCCTTAATGGAAGCCACTGTTAGTTACTTTCAACGCCGATATCTATTCACGCGTCTAAAGGCCGCAGTACTAGTGGGAGTATGTATCTGGATAACGGGATTTGGTTCGATCCTATCTTACAGTGTCTGGAATGGCGCAGGCTTTACGATTGCGGTATTCTTTGGCGACGATGCCGTGCGTATAGTGAATAATGCCAGCTTTCACGATATGATGATGTTCACCTCCAGTCGTATATTACAGCCTCTGTCAGCGCTCTTTATATGCCTGTTTGTTGCCTGGGTAATACCTCGTGAAACGAGCTATCGTGAACTGGCTTTACCCGGCAAGTATTATTACGAGAGCTGGAATTTCATGATTCGGTTTATCACGCCTGTTTTATTAACAATCGTACTACTCAATTCAATTGGAATGATTTGATCTGTGCCGAGTATTCATCGCAGCGCTTTAATGCCTTACTCGGCTCGAATCATGTTTGAAATAGTAAATGATGTCGCGGCATACCCGGAATTTCTGCCCTGGTGTGCCGGCAGTCGAATACAGTCCCAGACCGAGTCCTCGATGGAAGCTTCAATATTAATGAAAAAGGCTGGTGTGAATCACTGGTTTACGACGAAAAACACGATCGATAAAAATAAAAGTATAAAAATGACTCTGTTAAATGGCCCCTTTAAACGGCTCGACGGTGAATGGAAATTTACTGAATTTGAACCAGGTGCTAGCAAGATAGAACTCGATTTAAGCTTCGAGTTTTCCCATGGACTGGGGGCGACCCTGATAGCACCAATCTTTACCCAGATTGCCAACACACTGGTAGATTCTTTTTGCAAGAGGGCGCAGAATTTATATTGAAAGACTGTGGTTTCCCTATGAATGAAATAAAAACAATCGAAATAGCCTATGCGACGCCCGCAAGGCAGAAAATAATCGAATGCGAGATCGAAACTGGTACTTCTCCCCGGGATGCGGTGCGACAGTCCCAAATTTCACGGTATTTCCCCGAGATTGATCCTGAATCCTGTGATATCGGTGTATTTGGTAAATCCGTGTCTGCAGACTACGAACTCAGCGATGGTGATCGAATTGAAATTTATCGCCCATTAATTGCCGATCCGAAAGAAGTACGCCGGCAAAGAGCGGCCCAGGGACTGAAAACCAAAAAAGGTGGTGGTAAGGCTGAGTAGCCCGCATATTGAATGAAGGGAACGAAGTGCAGGGAAAATCTGGCAAACAAGGTTGCACGATCGTCCGCAGATGCATAGCCATAGCTACGCATCAAGGGGGATCGTGCAAGATTGGCAGCCAAATTTTTTCTGGCTTCGTTCAGGCCTAAACTACGCATGAGGCAAATTAGTGTTAAAATTAAATCAACCTGAAAAAGAGCAATATCCTATTTTATAGGGCGCCGCCTTCGTTCAATATGGGGGCTGGGGGCATAGAATTCCGTCTATAACCAGCCTCCGAGTAAGTTCCCCTCGATCAGTGAGAGTTTATCGTCGGTAAAATGCAGGGTCATTACGCGTTTGTCTACCTTGCCGGTTTCGCCTCTTTTCAGGTAATAGATATAATTCCATTGATCCGCGTGGTAGGGGTCCTTAATTGCCGGTTGCCCAAGCAGGAATTCAACCTGTTTCCTGGTCATGCCGGTTTCAAGTTTCCCCACCGTTTCCGCATCTATCCTGTTGCCCTGAGGGATATCTACTCGGTAGACACAGGCAGAGGATGTTACAATCACTGCCAAGAGTGTAACGATTAATAAAAAGCGTTGATTCATTTTGCTGGTCGGGGTGAATTTCAGGCGTAAATAATACTGGGCTGTTGGCAAAGCTGCAATTCTTTAGAGTCATTATTTTATGGAATCATCCGATATCAAAAATGCAGGATTGAAATTAACCCTGCCACGAATGAAAATTCTCGAATTGCTTGAAAAGTCAGATAACCGGCATCTGAAAGCCGAGGATATCTATAAAATGTTACTCGATTCGGGTGAAGAGATAGCACTCGCAACGGTATATCGGGTTCTGACCCAATTTGAAACAGCGGGGTTGGTGACACGCCATCATTTTGAAGGAGGGCACGCGGTATTCGAATTAAACGATGGTGACCACCATGACCACATGGTCGATATTTCAACTGGCAGGGTGGTCGAATTTTATGACGAAATTATCGAGCAACGTCAACGGGAAATCGCGAAAAAATATAACTTCACCATTACCGAACACACCATGGTCCTGTATGGGCAGTTTAACGACGAGAACAAAAAGTAGGTTTATTCAGACCTGACCGGCGATCATTTCATTTGCGTGCGCCCTGGTCTGTTCGGTAATGGTCATACCACCGAGCATGCGGGCAATTTCTTCGAGTCGTTCGTCCCTGTTTAAAACGACTACATCGGTGCTAGTATCGTCAGCCTTGCTGGTTTTCTCTACACGAAAGTGATGGTGTGCCTGTGACGCTACCTGGGGCAGGTGGGTAACACAGAAAACCTGGCGGTTTTCACCCAACCAACGAAGCTTCCTGCCTATTATTTCGGCAACGCCGCCACCGACGCCAGTGTCTACTTCATCAAATATAAGACTCGGAATTCGCGATGACTCACTCAGTATGACCTGGATTGCCAGGCTGATTCGAGACAATTCCCCGCCAGATGCGACCTTGTTTAATGGTTTTAATGGCTGGCCCGGATTGGCACTGACAAGATAGTTGATTGCATTAATGCCGGTGGCTTTGTAACTTGTCTCGTCATCGAGTTCGTCGACTTGGACCTGGAACTGTCCGCCATCCATGCTGAGTTGCTGCATAATTTGGGTGATTTGCCCGGACAGGGACAGGGCTGTGTCCCTGCGTTTTGCCGATAATTGACCGGCAGCAAGCAGGTAACCGGCCTTTTTCTGTTTGAGTTCCAGATCCAGCGTATCTGCATTTTGTTCGTTATTCAGCAAAGTCTCCAGTTCGAGTTCCAGTTTAAGGCGCAGTTCGGGCAGGGTTTCGATTTCAACATGGTGCTTGCGGGCTAATTCCTGAGTCCTGGCAATGCGTGCGTTTAACCAGTCCAGGCGTTCAGGGGCAAGATCAATCGAATCCTGGTAGTTTCTGAGCTCCTTACTGGCTTCCTGAACCTGTATTAAAGCATTGCTGATTAGCTCGTGGCTGCTTGCCAGCGAAGCATCGTGGGATAGCTGATTGTTTAGCGTCTGCTCGCAGTGACTGAGCTGGCTTTGCACCGTGTTTTCATCATTTTCATAGAGAAGAGCCAGTACCGTCCCGGTATTTTCGAGCAAGAGTCCCGCATGCGAGAGGCGACTGTATTCATCCTGTAGAATCTGAATTTCGCCTTCAACAGGATTGAGCTCGGCAAGTTCACGGCAATAAAGATTGAGTAAGTCGATACGTTGTTCGCGTTCGATCGATCCCGCCTGTAGCTGAAATAATTCATGCTCTAGCTGGCGCCAGTCCTGGTACTTCTGTCGGACCTCGCCAGTTAGTTTTGGATCGGCCAGGTATGCGTCCAGTAGTTGCTGTTGAATCACAGGTTTTTGCAGGGATTGATGTTCATGCTGTCCATGCAGATCGACCAGTAACTGGCTCAGACCCTTGAGTTGAGCCAGTGGCGCGTTATGACCATTGATAAAGGCCTTGCTACGTCCATTGGCGAAAACGATTCGACGAACGATGCACTCGTGATCGCTTTCCAGTTCATTTTCCTGTAGCCACTGGCGAGCCTGCAGATTATCGCCGAGGTCAAAACGAACACTTATCTCAGCTTTCTCCTGCCCCGCCTTTACGCTGTCGCTGTCGGCCCTGTCACCGGCTATTAACTTTATTGCATCGAGTAAAATCGATTTTCCGGCGCCGGTTTCTCCCGTTAGCGCGGTCAGGCCCTGGCTAAATTCAAGATTCAGGGAATCGATAATGGCGAAGTTTTTTATCTGAATCGACTCCAACATTATAACGCCCCAAAAAAACTAATCCTTGTGGTGATCATTAGTAATGGGTGCTCCAGTAGAGCTTGGCCCTCAGTATCTGGAAATAATCGTAGTCTTGCGGGTGCAGCAGGGCAATCGATTTCGGATGACGTTTTATCCGAACCCTGTCGTCGGAATTGATAATTACTGTCGACTGGCCGTCGTAATTAACCCTGGCGATAGAATCTGCCTGGCCCAGGCGAACATCAATTTCCTGATCGGCAGGCAATACGATGGGCCGGTTACTGAGGGTATGTGGACAAATAGGCACTATCGCCAATGTCTCCAACGACGGATGCATGATCGGACCACCACCGGAAAGCGCATAGGCAGTCGATCCGGTAGGTGTGGTAACAATCACACCATCGGCACGCTGTTTATGGATCAGGTTACCATCGCTATAAACCTCGTATTCGATCATGCTTAGAGATTCATGACTATGCAGTACGATATCATTAAGTGCGATATTGCTGCTAATCGCAGAGCTCGAATTATAGATTTCACCCGCTATAAAAAAACGGTTTTCTATTGTATATTTGCCCGCGATAACATCGATCAGGTGTTGTTCGAAGTCAGCTACCGAAACATCTGCCAAAAATCCCAGCCTGCCTAGGTTAATCCCAAGCAACGGAGTATCTTTGTTCACCAGGGCTCTTGCCGCACTTAACAAGGTGCCGTCGCCGCCCAACGATATAACCAGATCCGACCGGCCTACGAGCTGTTCGATTGAGTCGGTTGGAAAATTATCGAGCGATAGATCAGAGTCCAGGCAATGAACCAGCACATCTGCATATTTGCCAAGTGTCGTAATAACCTGCTTGACAGTGTCCAGATGTGCATCGAAATCCTGGCGAACTACCAGGCCTATGGTGTCAAATTTTTCTTTCATTAAATATGCAAAAAACTCAAATTTCGTTGCTATTTAGCTTGTCTATGACAGAAATTGATCAAGAAATGACAGGCGGTTCTTTACTGGTATCGATTTAAAGTTACAATTTACTAGTCAACAAACGATATTTGCAATATAACAGACCCAATGCCCGAAAAATACGAACTTGATCAACGAGCACAATATCTGTTGAAACAGCTTATCATCTCTTATACCAGGGATGCGCAGCCTGTTGGGTCAAAAAACCTTGCCGAATTATCAGGTCTCGACGTGAGTTCGGCGACTATTCGTAACATCATGTCGCGACTGGAAAACCTGGGATTAATCGATTCTCCACACACCTCGGCCGGGCGCATACCCACAGATGCCGGGTATCGTTTTTTCATAGATAGCCTGCTCGAGGTGAATGACCTCGGAAATTCCGCCAGGAAAGCAATTTCAGACAGTTTCAGCATTGACAAGACTTCGAATGACCTGATCCAAAGTGCCTCCGATATTCTATCCAGCATTACGCACTTAACCGGTATTATCAGTTTAACCCATTCGGCGCAGGCCGAAATTCGGCATCTTGAGTTTATGCGTCTGTCTGAACGCCGAATCCTGGTGATTCTGGTGATAAACCAGGACGATGTGCACAATAAGGTTATCCATGTCGACCGGGACTATAGCGATATTGAATTAAATCAGGCCGCACAAACTTTGAGCCGATATTTAATCGGTCGAGATTTTCTTAGTGCGCGTACTCAACTGCGGGAAGAATTGTCCGAGCTTCGCAGCGACGTCAACACGATTATGGAAACCGTGCTCAGGGCAATGGAAGAAGTATGCCGGGATAGCGGTCATGACGACCTTGTAACCAGTGGCGAATCGAACCTGTTACAATATGAAGAGCTCACTGATATCAATAAGTTACGTAATATATTTAAAGTATTTAATGAGAAAACGGAATTGCTCAAACTACTCGATGGCTGTACATCGGCAGACGGGGTAGAGATTTTCATAGGTAGTGAGTCAGGATATTCGGTGCTAAAAGATTGCAGTGTGCTCGGTGCCCCTTATCAGGTAGACGGTAAGGTTGTTGGTGTGCTTGGTGTAATAGGCCCCACCCGGATCGCGTACGAGCAGGTAATTCCGGTAGTCGATATCACTGCAAAATTATTAAGTTCTGCCTTGAATACACAAAAATAATCCATACATTTTATCTCATCAAATTATTTTGCTGGTGATCCTCCCTGTCAGGATCCCGTTATTTTTTTTACATTGATACTTAAATATGATGAATTTTTCGTCATTTTCACGGAGTAAAGCATGTCATCTGGAGAACATCAGATAAAGAGAAATAAAGAGGTTGCTGTCGAGGATCTCAGTAAACCAGGCCAGGAACCCGGTGCGGAAGACGGACCAGGCGCAGAGGTCGAGGCAGGTGCCGAAACCGAGACTGTTGAGGAAAGCATCGAACAGCAGCTCGACCAGGCCCAGGCAATTATTAAAGAGTACTGGGAACAGATCTTGCGCTTAAAAGCTGAAATTGAAAATAATCGCAAGCGCAGCATCAGGGATATCGAAAATGCGCACAAATACGCTTTACGGAATTTCTCTGAGTCCCTGTTACCGATAGTGGATAGCATGGAGATGGCTCAAAAGGCCGCGGAGGCCGAAAACGCAAGCCTGGAAAGTATTATTGAGGGCACCGAGTTGACGATGAGTATGTTCATCCAGGTACTGGAAAAACATGGTTTGCAACAGGTGGACCCGGTTGGAGAAAAATTTGATCCGGAACAGCACCAGGCGATTAGCATGGTAGAAGACAAAAATGCTGAATCCAATACTGTTGTTAGCGTTATGCAAAAGGGTTTCATGTTGAACGAGCGGTTAGTGAGACCCGCTATGGTGGTAGTTTCGAAGTGACTGGATGATGCTTTCAGTTGTTTCTTCGGTTCAGTATTGGAAGACATTTATAGGGCGGACGGAAAATATCCTCACTTTTATTTAACCTTATATTTAATAGTGACTTGAAAGCATGGATTTGATCCATACATGATGATGTAAGTTAAACTAAATAGATTATCTGGAGTATTTAAATGGGTAGAATTATCGGAATAGACCTTGGCACTACCAACTCATGTGTGGCGGTGATGGAAGGTGGCAAGCCGAAGGTTATCGAAAACGCCGAAGGCGATCGTACAACACCTTCAATCGTAGCATTTGGCAATGACGATGAAGTTTTAGTCGGGCAACCGGCTAAACGTCAGGCTGTGACTAATCCTAAGGACACTTTGTACGCAGTGAAGCGACTGATTGGTCGTCGTTACGATGAAAAGGCAGTGCAAAAAGATATCGATCTGGTGCCTTATAAAATCCTTAAAGCCGACAACGGTGATGCCTGGGTTGAAGCCAAGGGAAAGAAAATGGCGCCGCCAGAAATTTCTGCCCGTGTATTGCAGAAAATGAAGAAAACCGCGGAAGATTATCTCGGTGAAGAAGTCACTGAAGCGGTTATTACGGTACCTGCCTATTTCAACGATTCACAACGTCAGGCAACCAAGGATGCAGGTAAAATTGCCGGTCTCGAAGTCAAACGTATCATCAATGAGCCGACTGCCGCCGCACTGGCCTACGGCATGGACAAGGCAACAGGAGACAAGAAAATCGCCGTCTACGACCTCGGTGGTGGTACTTTCGATATATCTATTATCGAAGTCGCCGAAATCGACGGTGAACATCAGTTCGAAGTACTCTCGACCAATGGCGACACATTTCTTGGCGGTGAAGATTTTGATATGCGCCTGATCGACTATCTTGCCGACAGTTTTAAGAAAGACCAGGGCATGGACTTACGCGGTGACCCGCTGGCCATGCAACGCCTGAAAGAAGCCGCGGAAAAGGCAAAAATTGAATTGTCAGCCGGTCAGCAAACCGATGTTAACCTGCCATACATTACCGCAGATGCATCTGGTCCCAAGCATTTAAACCTGAAGATTACGCGTGCCAAGCTCGAATCCCTGGTAGACGATTTAATTGCGCGCACGATTGACCCTCTCAAGGTCGCTCTCGATGACGCCGGTGTTTCGGTTTCTGATATCCATGACATTATCATGGTGGGTGGTCAGACACGTATGCCTAAGGTCCAGGAAGTGGTGAAAAACTTTTTTGGCAAGGAGCCCCGCCGCGATGTGAATCCAGACGAATCAGTGGCCAGTGGTGCCGCTATTCAAGGTGGTGTACTCGGCGGCGACGTAAAGAATGTTCTGTTACTGGATGTTACCCCGCTATCGCTTGGTATTGAAACCCTGGGCGGCGTAATGACGAAGCTGATCGAAAAGAATACGACGATCCCGACCAAGGCGTCACAAACCTTTTCAACCGCGGAAGATAATCAGACTGCGGTTACCGTGCACGTGTTGCAGGGTGAGCGCGATGTCGCCACTGCGAATAAATCACTTGGCCGATTCGACTTGTCAGACATCCCGCCTTCGCAGCGTGGTGTGCCGCAGATCGAGGTGACATTCGATATCGACGCAAATGGTATTTTGAACGTATCGGCAAAAGACAAGGCTACCGGCAAGGAACAAAAGATCGTAATCAAGGCATCGAGTGGCCTGTCTGATGAAGAAGTCGAGAACATGATAAATGATGCAGAAGCGCATGCGGAGGAAGACCGCAAGGTCCGTGAACTGGTTGAGACTCGCAACCAGGCTGATGCAATGATTCATGCGACTGAGAAATCTCTGAAAGATTTAGGTGAGCAGGTAGAAGGCGAAGACAAAACCAATATTGAAACAGCAATCGCCACGCTGAAAACAGCGATGGAAGGCAATGACAAGGAAGATATTGATAGTAAAACCCAGGCCCTGACCGAGGCTTCGAGTAAACTTGCAGAAAAGGCCTATGCTGCCGGTTCAGAAGGCGGACCCGAACCAGTGGATGCAAATGCATCGGCAGGGTCTGGCGATGCTAACGACGATGTAGTCGATGCTGAATTTGAAGAAGTAGAAGACGATAAGAAATAGTAAGTGATACTGGAAACCTGGTCCGTAATATTACGGACCAGGTTTTTTGTTATTCAGGCAATAAATTAATGTCACAAAGAGATTATTACGAAATTCTGGGTATTGACAGATCGGCCTCGGACGCTGATTTGAAAAAAGCTTTTCGACGCCTGGCGATGAAGCATCATCCCGATCGTAATCCAGATGACTCGGAAACTGAAAAATTATTTAAGGAAGCCAAGGAGGCTTACGAGGTCCTATCCAGTCCAGACAAGCGTGCCGCATACGACCAGTTTGGTCATGCCGGCGTGAATCAATCGGCTGGCGGTGGTTTTGGTGGTGGTGGCTTTGGTGATGCCTTCAGTGACATATTTGGAGATATATTTGGCGGTGGCGGCGGTAGATCCCGGGTACGTAAAGGCGCTGATCTACAATACAATCTTGAGTTAAACCTCGAAGATGCAGTCGCCGGTACCACGGTGAAGATCAAAGTACCTGCCATGAAGCACTGTACCAGTTGCTCCGGCAGCGGCGCGAAACAGGGAAGCTCCCCGGAGACCTGTGAGACCTGTGGCGGTCATGGGCAGGTGCGTATGCAGCAGGGGTTTTTCTCTGTTCAACAAACCTGCCCCAAATGTCGTGGTGCAGGCACTACGATTAGTGATCCCTGTGAAACCTGTCACGGTGTCGGTCGCATCAAAGAGCATAAGTCATTGTCGGTCGAGGTGCCTGCCGGGGTTGATAATGGTGATCGAATTCGCCTCAGCGGAGAGGGTGAGGCAGGGGCTGCAGGCGCACCACCTGGAGACCTGTATGTGCAAATGCATGTGAAACCACATGCGATTTTTGAACGCGACAATGCAGACCTGTATTGTGAAGTGCCAATCAGTATAGTGACGGCAGCTCTGGGTGGTGAGCTCGAAGTGCCAAGCTTAAATGGTCGCCTGAATCTCAAAATACCGGCTGGAACGCAAACCCACAAATCATTTCGTATGCGCGGTAAGGGCGTAAAACCTGTACGTGGGGGTCCGCTAGGTGATTTGATTTGCCGAATCGTGGTAGAAACACCAGTTAAGTTAAATGCCGAGCAAAAGGAATTACTGGAGCAGCTAGACAGATCAATGGGAAAGTCGACCAAAAAACATAGTCCTAATGAAAAATCCTGGCTGGACGGCATGAAGAAATTTTTCGAAGATATAAAATCTTAGGCACATGAAATGGTAAGAGTTGCGATAGCTGGTGCCGCTGGCCGCATGGGCAGAAACCTGGTACATGCCTGCGCTCTTTCTGAGCATACCAGGCTAACACAGGCGACCGATAAGCCGGGTAATTCACTGATTGGTACGGATGCTGGTGTCGTCGCCGGTATCGAGCCTCAGAATGTAATCATTTCTGAAGTTTTAGAAGCGGACGAGTTTGATGTGCTAGTTGATTTTACGCACCCATTAGTTACAACTAAACATGTTGATTATTGTCGGCAAAACAACAAGAAAATGGTGATTGGGACCACGGGCTGTGATGCGGCGCTGGAACAGAAACTAGCTGACGCTGGGGATTCAATCGCGATCATGTATGCCCCCAACATGAGTGTCGGTGTTAACCTTTGTCTGCAGTTGTTAGCGACCGCGGCCAAAGTCCTGGGTGACAGCGTTGATATCGAAATCATCGAGGCCCATCATCGTCACAAAGTTGATGCTCCCTCGGGAACTGCGATAAAGATGGGGCAGGTGATTGCCGATTCCCTGGGACGCGATCTTGATAACTGTGCGGTTTATGGTCGTGAAGGACAAACAGGAGCACGAGAACGAAAAACAATTGGATTTGAAACGATTCGCGCTGGTGATATTGTCGGTGAACATACGGTTCTTTTTGCCGGCGAAGGTGAGCGCATCGAAATTACACACAAGGCATCCAGCCGTATGACGTTTGCGAATGGTGCTATTCGAGCCTGTGAATGGATTCAACACAGGGACAAAGGCCTTTATGGTATGCCCGACGTACTGGGTTTTTAGTATTCTGATAAATCAAATTGCAGCTGTTTTGTAGGCATCCTTCTATGGCCGATACCACTCACTTAGAATGACCTAAACTTCGAATGACCTAATAAGATGTGATCAGGTCGCTTTTATATAATTCTTCAAATCACTCGATCTTACACTGGCCAGGTGTTTCTGTGGCCCGGGCAGCAGGCTTGCCTTCTCAGAATAAGCTTTTCATGAAATCCTTATGGTGCTAGTGTGCTGTCGTTTCATATCGATATAAAAGTTGCAAATATTTAATAATAACTTACATTAATAAAGTTTTATAAGTATATGAATTTAAATAAATTTACTATATTTCCAGCTATCCATTTACGTAATGGCGAAGTGGTTCGTTTTACCCAGGGAGACACAAAAAAACCGGTCGTTTTTCATAACGATCCGCTGGCCTGTGCTCAACAGTGGATAGACGAGGGTGCAGAGTGGTTACAGGTCATTAATCTGGATGCAGCATTTAACGAAGAAGCCTCCAATAACTGGGCCTTGATAGAAAAAATTTGCGAGTTAGATGTCAATATCCAGTTTGGTGGTGGAATTCGATCCATGGATGACGTGCACTGGGCAATGAAGTCAGGAATTAAGCGAGTCATCATAGGTACTGCCGCGGTAAAAAACCCCCGGTTAATGGCCGAAGCCATCGCTGAATACGGTAGCGATTCTATAGTTTTGGCAATTGATACGGACGCAGAAGGAGAAGTCCAAATTCATGGTTGGCGCGCTGGAGCCAGTGTACAGGCAAGCGGGCTGGCCATTCAAATGCGTCAACTGGGCGTTACTTCAGCAATACATACCAGCATTCATCTTGATGGCTCCATGACCGGTATTGATCTTGAAGCTTCTATCGAACTCGCGCGAATTAGTGGTCTTAATATTATTGTTGGCGGTGGTATTGGAAGTCTCGAGGATGTACTCGAGTGTTACAATAATGTAGGTATTAATGGAGTCATCATAGGCAAGGCTTTGTATACGGGCAAAGTAGACCTGAAGCATGCCCTGCGAATCGCAAGACAAAAGGATTCATTCGAAAATAGCCTGGCCGAATGGAAAGCCGAGCAGAAAACAACCTGGGCAAAATTTAGTTATGAACTGGTTGAAAATAATCTGAATAAGCATATCCCGGTCGACTCACCGCCCTTGCGCATACTCGATGCGGGTGGTGGCAATGGCCTGGATAGCCTGGCATTGGCACGCATGAATCACCAGCTCGATATCGTCGACACCTCGCAAAAAATGCTCGATGATGCCAATGCAAATGCCGCGCTTGCCGGTGTTTCGGGGCGAGTGCGCACCCATTCGATCGACATCCTGAATATTGGCAAGAAATTCAACAAAGATGAGTTTGATATGATTCTATGCCACAACGTGGCGCAGTTTTTTGACGAGATAGAACCGTTGCTTGATGTTCTTTTCAAAGTTTTAAAGCCGGGCGGGATCTTGTCCCTGATTGTACCCAATCAATACTCGCTATCCTACCAGGCCGCTTTTCTGAATGGTGACCTGGACGAGGCCTACGAGTTACTCGATCAGGAGCAACAATACAGCCCGGTATTTGGTGTGGACATGCACGAGTTCCGTGCCGATGAACTGATAGAATGGCTTGAGCAAAAAAACTATCGGGTAGAAAAGCATTACGGTATACGCTGTATGTATAACTACTGGGGTACAAACGAAGAAAAAGAAGATGCTGAAGTATACGAAAAACTGAAAAAACTAGAGTTAGCGCTGACAGACCGTGAACCATACAAGCATACCGCAAGACTATTTCAGCTTATCATAGGCAAAGCATAAACATCGATCGCCTCACCATAGTTGGAATCAGGAAATAATGATAGACATTAGTGATATTCAACGTGCTGCAGAGCGTCTGCAGGGAAATGTAGTGCGCACGCCACTGATTGAATCTGACTGGCTAAACAATCAATTGGACGGGCGTGTATTGTTTAAGGCCGAGTGCCTGCAACGTACCGGATCTTTTAAGATTCGAGGTGCTACGAGTAAATTGGCAAGCCTGGATGAGGACCAAAGACGCCGGGGTGTGATCGCTTATTCTTCCGGCAATCATGCTCAGGGGGTTGCCGCCGCGGCAAAAATGCTTGGTATCAACGCCAAAATCGTGATTCCACGCGATGCACCCGAATTGAAGCTGGCCAATACGCGGGCCTATGGCGCTTCGGTAGTTTTATACGAGCGCGAAACCGAAGACAGGGAAGCGATAACAGACGATATCGCTCGCAAAGAGGGCCTCACCATAATACCGCCCTACGACGACGAACTGGTTATTGCCGGGCAGGGGACTGTCGGACTCGAAATCATGCAACAATTACAACAGGACTCAATCAGTGCCGATGCGATACTCGCTCCCTGTGGCGGCGGCGGTCTCATAGCCGGCACAGCCACCGCAATCAAGCCAGTCATGCCCGATATTGAAATATTCGCGGTCGAGCCAGAGGGTTTCGACGATACCAGGCGATCATTATTGGCCGGCGAGCGGCAGGCGAATGCACCCGGCGCCAGTTCAATATGTGACGCAATTGTGACACCGACGCCTGGAGAACTCACCTTCGAGATTAATCGAAAATTACTTGCCGGTGGTTTTGCAGTTTCAGATGAAGCAGTGATTGAAGCCATGACGCAGGCTTTCACGCGTTTAAAGCTGGTAGTAGAACCAGGCGGCGTGGTAGGACTCGCAGCCCTGCTGTGCGGTGCCTTCCCGCTCAATGGCAAAACCGCAGTAGTAATCCTCTCCGGAGGTAACATGGACATCCAAAGCCTCGCCAAATTCCAAAAACTCGTAAATTAGAATAAATCTATTAGAGTTGCTCTACCGCATGGTTACGAGTTCTTCTGCACTGGTCGGATGAATCGCAACCGTGTCGTCGAAGTCTTTCTTGGTAGCACCCATTCGAATAGCTACCGCGAATCCCTGTAGCATTTCATCGACGCCGGGGCCAATGATGTGGCAGCCGATGACTTTTTCCTGTTCTCCGAGGCAAACCAGTTTCATCGCGGTTGGCACCGAATGATCACTGATGGCATTAAACATGGCAGTAAACCGGGTTTGATATATCTTGATTTGATCACCGTGCTGCTTGATCGCCGCCTCCTCGCTGAGACCCACGGTACCAATAGGTGGATGGCTGAAAACAACAGTGGGAATATTTGCATAATCGAGATGTCGGTCGGTTTGATTGTCGTATAGCCGATCAGCCAGACGACGACCTGCAGCAACCGCCACCGGGGTTAAAGCTGCTCGACCGGTGATATCACCCAGGGCAAAGATGTGTTTTTCAGTGGTGTTTTGATAAACATCGGTCTTTATATAACCACGTTGATCCAGTTCGACGCCGCAATTCTCGATTTTAAGTGCGCTGTGGTCAGGATTGCGCCCAATGGCAAAAATTACCTGGTCGATATCCTCCAGGGTCTGGTCTTTTATATCTTCGATTGTCAGCAACCCGTCATCCTGCCGACTGATGCTTCGGATTTGATTTTCAGTCTCCAGTTTTATCCCGGCAGTCTGTAATTCCTTAAAGAGGGTAGAACTCAGAAACGAATCGAAGTGGCCCAGAACATGCGATTTCCTCAGATACAGGGTGACCTCGGTCCCGAGTGAATTGAGCACCCCGGCAAGCTCGACCGCTATATATCCCGAACCGACTATGGCTACCCGATGCGGTTGCTCGCCCAGCGCAAAAAAACCATCGGAAGTGATACCATGCTCGGCGCCTGCTATTTCCGGGATAGTGGGCCTGGTGCCAGTCGCAATGGCAATATGCCTGGCAGTATAACGCCGGCCTTCAACCTCAATACAATGCGGGTCGACAAAGCTGGCGCTACCGGTTAACTCGTCAATGCCTAAATCCTTAAGATATCCGTGGTACCAGTCGTTGATCCCAGTGATGTATGCCTCACGTTTGCTTACCAGGTGAGCCCAGCTAAAGCCGTGATTATCAACATCAAAGCCGTAACTTTTAGCATCGTCGAGCAGATGGGCAAGATTGGCCCCAAACCACATGATCTTCTTCGGTACGCAACCAACATTGACGCATGTGCCCCCCATTTTACCCTGTTCGACAACCGCACACTTCTGCCCGTAGCTTGCTGCGCGTTCTACTATCGATAATCCACCGCTTCCGGCACCCAGGGCAATCAAATCATAGTCAAATGTGTCACTCATTGGTTTTTTCCGTTTTAGATATTTAGCCGTATAGGCCTGGCTATTAAAAAGCTTTCAGGATTGAAGTCTGCAATTGGCCGCGAACTTTATCAGCTTTAGGACGAAATTTAACGTGTTACTGAAATTTAATTTAATAAGCAAAATTAAATATATCGGCTCTGCATGAAAATCATGTAATAAGATAGAACGTCATTCCGGCATGTTTTTAAGCCGGAATCCATTCATAAATTTGCTAAGTATTTAAATACTGGCTTCGTTTTTAATGGGCAAGGGTTGCTCCGAAACGTCGGACCGCTGGAACCCTGTTGCATTTCCACCAGAGCCTGCCCCGCGAGCATCGCGAGTGCTTTGGGTATCCATGGCGGTCATACCGGCCTGCGCCGGCATGACGATTTGTGGGTACTTTCGGTATTACCTGCAATTTACCCTTTCCATGCTCGTCGCGCTTACACTAGAGCACAATCCTCTACCGTCGCAATCGAAAAGCCGCATGTCGGCATAGAGATAGTCTTCAACTCTGTTACGATCCTATACTCTGCCGCTAGTTAAACCCAGGACCATGCTATGAGCCACACTCAATATCCACCGGCCAGACAACGTTTGCAACGTAGCGAGCTTGCCGTTCCGGGATCAAACCCGGGCATGTTCGAAAAGGCAGCGAATAGCGCTGCAGACTATGTTTTCCTCGATCTCGAAGACGCAGTATCACCCGGCGACAAGCTGCAGGCGCGTAAAAACGTGATCGAGGGCTTGCGCGACATCGACTGGCGCAGCAAGGGCAAGACCATATCCGTGCGTATCAATAGCATCGATACCCACTACATGTATCGTGACCTGGTTGACCTGGTTGAGCAAGTGGGTGACTGTCTCGATACCATCCTGATTCCCAAGGTTGGCGTCGCCGCCGACGTTTACATGGTCGACGCACTGCTTACCCAGATCGAAGAGGCAAAGGGTTTTAGCAACAAGATCGGTATTGAAGCCCTGATCGAGACCACGCTGGGCATGGCCAATGTTGACAGTATCGCGACCTCGAGTCCGCGCATGGAAGCAATGCATTTCGGTGTTGCTGACTACGCTGCGAGTTGCCGCGCACGTACCACCAACATCGGCGGCCTGAACCCCGACTACCCGGGAGATCAGTGGCACCACGGACTTTCACGCATGTTAGTCGCCTGTCGTGCCTACGGACTGCGCCCGATTGATGGTCCCTTCGGTGATTTTAATGACCCCGATGGTTATCGACTGGGTGCGCGACGCGCAGCGGCAATGGGTTATGAAGGCAAATGGGCGATCCATCCATCGCAAATCGAACTCGCCAACGAAGTTTACTCGCCGCCAGCAGAAGAAGTGGATCGTGCCAGGCGTATCCTGGTGGCTCTGGAGGAGGCAGCAGCCCAGGGTAAAGGTGCGGCCCAGCTCGATGGTCGCATGATCGATGCGGCCTCGGCGCGCATGGCCGAGAACCTGGTCAACACCGATGCCGCGATACAGGCAAAAGGAGACTAGATATGGATATACACGAGTACCAGGCGAAAGCGCTGCTAGCCGAATTCGGTATGCCGATCGCTCGCGGCGGTCTGGCCTATAGTCCCGAGCAGGCGGCTTATCGAGCCAAGGAACTGGGCGGTGATAAATGGGTGGTGAAGGCACAGATTCATTCGGGTGCGCGCGGTAAAGCGGGCGGTATCAAGTTCTGTACTAACGAACACGAAGTACTCGAAGCGGCCAATGAATTATTTGGTAAACGCCTGATAACCAACCAGACCGGTCCACAGGGCAAGCTTGTGTATCGGCTCTATATTGAAACAGCTACCGATATTGAACGCGAAATTTATCTCGCCTTCGTGCTCGATCGCGATTCAGAACGAATCATGTGCGTCGCCTCGCCTGCCGGCGGCATGGATATCGAGGAAATTGCCAAAACCGATCCCGATTCTATAATCCGCGTACCGATCGAACCCGCCGTCGGCATGCGTGACTTCCAGGCTCGCGAAATCGCTTTTGCGCTAGAGCTTGGGGCAGGGCAGATCAGCGAGGCCGTGACCGCGTTAAAAGCCTGCTACCGGGCCTTCAGAGATCTCGATGCGACTATGGTCGAAATCAACCCGCTGGTTGTGACAAAAGACGGCCGTTTGCTGGCACTGGATGCAAAAATGGGATTCGATGACAATGCCCTGTTTCGCCACAAGGACATCGCTGAGTATCGGGACCTGGGCGAGGAAGACCCTCTGGAGGTAGAAGCTTCTAAATATAGCCTCAACTACATTAATTTGGATGGAAATGTGGGTAACATGGTGAACGGC
>JBGUEB010000033.1:0-19584 GCA_041821565.1 Gammaproteobacteria bacterium
TCTAACCCATGCCTTTCTATGTAACTCTGGCGCGGAAGCGGTCGAAGCCGCGCTCAAGTTTGCCCGTCTGCATACCCGACGACCCAATTTCGTCACCGCCATGCGCGGCTTTCATGGCCGTACCATGGGTGCGGTGAGTGCGACTTTCACGAAAAAATACCGCGAGGCATTCGAACCGCTGGTGCCCGGCTTTAGCTATGTACCATTCAATAAGATCGAGAAGCTTGAGGCCGCGGTCGACGACAATACCGCCGCGGTGATGTTAGAAATCGTTCAGGGCGAAGGCGGTGTTATCCCGATTCAGGCCGACTATATAGCGGCGGCACGCAAACTCTGTACTGAACGCGGTGCCTTACTCATTATTGACGAAATTCAAACCGGATTCTGCCGTACCGGCAAATTCTTTGCCTGCGAACACTTCGACCTGCAACCCGACATGATGACACTGGCGAAGGCTATGGGCGGCGGCGTACCCATCGGTGCGACCATGTTAAGCGCAGATATCAAGGTCGACCCGGGTTTGCACGGTACTACATTCGGCGGCAACCCTTTGGCCTGCGCTGCCGCGCTGGCTGCGATTGAGACATTCCAGGAAGAGAAGCTGGCGCAACGCGCCGAGTATCTCGGACATTACTTCGAATCCCGCCTGGCTGAGAAACAGCTGTCGCAGGTTCGGACAGTACGTCGTCTTGGATTAATGATCGGCATCGAAATCAAGCACAAGGCCCAGGATGCACTGGCGCTTTTGCTGGAAAGAAAGATTGTCGCCCTGCCGGCGGGACCTAATGTGATTCGATTGTTACCACCGCTGGTAATCGAAAAATCACAGCTCGACCAGGTGGTAAAAGTATTGCATGAGTGTTTGGTCTGAATTTTTAAAATCCCCCTCACCCTGCCCTCTCCCCCTCTGGGGGAGAGGGCAGGGGTTGCCTACATGGATGTAGCGGTCCGGCGTCCCGGTAAGGGGCGTGAGCAGGAGCGGAAGCTTGAGGGGTTAAGCTACGCACATGCAAGATCCAACCTCACTGGTTGCATAGTATATTAGAATTCGCTAATATAGTCGCTTAGTTAGCATAATAGAGCTTCTTTCTACTTAATCACGAGATAAAAATGATGCTTAATCGATTTTTGTTAGTGGTTGCTTTTGTACTGCCGATAACCATCCACGCCCAGCAAGGTAGTACTTTGGCATCAGTCAAGGCCGAAAACGTCTCGTCCCCGCTCGAATATCATCTCGATGGCGTCATCGAGGCAATCAATCAATCGACACTTTCCGCCCAGGTTTCCGGGCGTATCGAGGAAGTTAACTTCGATGTCGATGACCGTGTAAATGCGGGCGAAGTCATCCTGCGTATTCGGGATAATGAATATCGCGCACGCCTGCAACGAAACCGGGCTTCGCTCGCCGAAGCAAAGGCTAATTTGAAGGATGCTCAACAGGAATTTAAACGCGTTGAAGAGTTAATCGAAAAAAAGCTTATTTCAAAAGCAAACTTTGATAAGGCTAAAACTACTCTTACAGCCTCGGAAGCACGCGTAGCAGCCAGCAAGGCACTAGTCACTGAATCTCAGGAACAACTAGACAATACAGTCATTCGCGCTCCTTTTAGCGGTGTCGTCGTGACCCGACACATTGAGCTCGGAGAAACTACCTATGTTGGTCAAAAATTAATGACCGGATACGCGCCTGAATACTTGCGTGTCAACGTTAGTGTACCGCAATCGCTCATTAGTGCGGTACGCCAACACCGCTCAGCCAGGGTTATATTGTTAGAAAATAAAATCTCTATTGCGACCGAAAATCTGACTATATTCCCCTACGCCAATGCCGAAAATCACTCATTCCAGTTGCGCGCCGACCTCCATGAATCAGCTCAGGCCATATTTCCCGGGATGTTGGTAAAGGTCGCCTTTATCGTAGGTCAAACACAGCGCCTGATGGTTCCCGCAGACTCACTGGTATATCGTAGCGAGGTAGTCGGACTCTATGTTATCGATGAAAATGCACAGCTGAGTTTTCGACAGGTCAGGGCTGGAGACCTGTTCGGGGACGAAATTGAAATACTGGCGGGTCTCGAGGCGAATGAAAATATTGCCATTGATCCGATCCAGGCCGGTATCTATCTTAAGGCACAAACGGTGAAGCAGTAATGTCCGAGCGCCTCGGATTCTCCGGTTCTATTGCGAAGAAATTCCTGCAGGCCGAAATCACGCCGCTGTTGGCCCTGATAGGCTTTTTACTTGGCGTGTTTGCGGTAGTCATTACGCCCAGGGAAGAAGAACCACAAATCGATGTAACCTTTGCCAATGTTTTTATCCCTTTCCCTGGCGCCAGTGCGGTTGAAGTAGAACATATTATCAGCATACCCGCAGAACAGGTGCTATCGGAAATTACCGGTATCGAACATATTTATTCTGTTTCTCGACCCGGCATGTCCATTCTCACCGTACAGTTTAAAGTCGGCGAACAACGCAGCCAGACGATTGTACGGCTGTATAACAAAATTTTCTCAAACCAGGATTGGTTACCTGCAAATATGGGGGTCGGGCAACCGATCATCAAACCCAAGGGTATCGATGATGTGCCCATGGTGGCTGTTACGCTCTGGACCGAAGATGAAAATCGTGCCGGTTACGACTTACTGCAGGTTGCACATGCTACCGAGGCCGAGTTAAAACGCATCAAAGGCACGCGTGATATCTATACTATTGGCGGTCTGAAACAGGCCGTACGCATTTTACTGGACCCGCAAAAACTGGCCGGCTACAACATTGATCTCAACCAGATAAATCAAAGCCTGAGCACTGCCAACATCTCTCGTGACGCCGGTTTTATGGTTAAGGACAACCAGGAGATAATTGTACAGGCGGGCACTTTTCTAAGTACGCCGCGTGAAATAGAAAATCTTGTGATCGGCCTGTCACAGGGTGTGCCGATATATTTACGTGATATCGCCAGGGTCGAATTTGGCCCTTACCAGGCGAATCAGTTTGTCTGGTTTGGTACTGGTCCGGCGGCGGCAGACAAGTCTATAAAAAGCAGCGGCTCGTTCCCGGCGGTAACATTAGCGATTGCAAAAAAACCCGGAACCAACGCTATCGATGTTGCCGACCAGGTGATTACTCGACTCGAACAACTAAAAGGAATTGTGATCCCCGATGGCGTCAATGTCACGGTCACCCGGAATTACGGAGCGACGGCAAACGACAAGGCTCTCACCTTGATTCAAAAACTATTTTTTGCCACTGGCGTTGTTGTCTTGCTGGTGTTGTTTACGCTTGGTTTCAGGGAGGCGATTATCGTCGGTGTCGCTATCGGCGTAACCCTCGCACTCACATTATTCGCTTCCTGGGCCTGGGGTTTCACACTCAATCGTGTTTCATTATTCGCATTGATTTTTTCGATCGGCATTTTGGTCGATGATGCCATAGTCGTGGTAGAAAACATTCATCGCCATATGCAATCAGGTGCTAAAAACCTGGCAGAGATTATTCCGCTCGCAGTCGACGAGGTGGGCGGGCCAACTATTTTAGCTACTTTTGCCGTGGTCGCCGCATTATTACCGATGGCGTTTGTAACCGGTCTGATGGGTCCATACATGAGCCCTATTCCGATCAATGCCAGTATCGGCATGATCATTTCTCTCGCGGTGGCCTTCATCATAACACCCTGGCTCACCTTAAAATTATTAAACAACAAGAAGCATAGTCACGCCGAGACCAGTAGCGATAACGGCAGCAAGGGTCTCTATCCTTTTTTCAACGCTATCGTACGACCGCTGCTGAATGGGAAGAAAGGGCGCACTAAACGCTGGTTACTGACATTGACAATTTTTACTCTCATTATCGGTTCGGTCGGCCTCGCGGGTATGAAACTCGTGGTGTTAAAAATGCTGCCTTTCGATAACAAATCCGAGTTTCAGGTGATCGTCGATATGCCTGAAGGTACCAGCCTCGAACAAACAGCACGCGTACTCGCAGAATTGGGTAAACACATAGCCACCGTGCCCGAAGTGACCGATTACCAGTCTTACATCGGCACCTCAGCACCGATTAATTTTAACGGCCTGATTCGACAATATTATCTTCGCAGCGGATCCCATGTCGCAGATATTCAGGTTAATCTACGTGATAAATCGTTACGTGACCGCAAAAGCCACGAGATCGCACTCGCGATTCGCGAGCCACTGCAAAAAATCGGTAATCTATACCAGGCCAATGTAAAAATCGTCGAGGTGCCACCAGGCCCGCCGGTGCAGTCGCCTCTTGTAGCTGAAGTGTACGGCATCGATTATGACGGCCAGATTCAGGTAGCCCAACGCGTTCGTGAAACTTTTGAAAGCACCGATGATGTCATCGACGTTGACGACAGTATCGAATCACCGTCATCAAAATTGACCTTGAAAATAGACCGGCAAAAAGCGGTCAGGCTGGGAATTAATCAACAGGCAATCGCCGATGCTGTTTCCACCGCGCTACGAGGAACGGATATGGGTTATTTGCATTCAGAGAACGTTAAATACCCGATGCCGCTACGTCTCGAATTTAACACCGCGGATAAATCCAGTCTGGCAAAAATCCTGTCAATCAAAATCCGTTCGTCAAATGGCGTCCTGGTCCCATTATCCGAGGTAGTCAGCCTGGTAAACAGCCTGGCAGAAAATAGCATTTACCATAAAGATTTATTGCCGGTGGTATTTGTCACCGGAGATATGGCGGGAGAACTGGATAGCCCGCTGTATGGCATGTTCGAGATGATGGCGAAACTAAGCCAGAAATCACTGCCACCCCTGCTGGATACCCCGATCGAGCAATTCCTGGTCAACCAGCCCGACAATCCCTACCGGTACAGTCTGAAATGGGACGGTGAATGGCAAGTGACCTATGAAACATTTCGTGATATGGGCCTGGCCTATTCAATCGGACTGCTGATGATTTATTTACTCGTAGTCGCACAGTTTAAATCCTATACCGTGCCATTGATCATCATGGCGCCCATTCCCCTGACCATTATTGGAGTTATGCCTGGCAATGCCCTTACAGGCGCACAATTTACCGCAACTTCGATGATAGGCATGATCGCGCTGGCCGGTATCATCGTCCGAAATTCGATTTTACTGGTAGATTTTATCAACCAGGAAGTAGCTCGGGGGATCGATTTTCAGGAAGCGGTTATCCAGGCGGCTTCTGTGCGCGCCAAGCCCATAGCCTTAACCGCCCTGGCGGCCATTCTCGGCGCAATGTTCATCCTCGACGACCCTATATTTAATGGCCTCGCGATTGCCCTGATTTCTGGAATCCTGGTTTCTACACTACTCACCCTGGTTGTAATTCCCGTCATGTTTTATGCTTTTAATTACCATCGGCTCGAAGTCGAGAATCCGGCAAGCACTTAATCCTTGCCATTTTTATGACCGATTGGGCAGAAACAAGAAGGTTAAGAAAATAAATAGTTAGCAAATTAACATTTTATTGACATATTGATCGATATATAACATTCTAGCTCTCGTTGGTGTTTTTATAGAATATCGCGCACCTCAACACTTATTAAATAAAATACGGGAGACATCGAAAGATGAATATCAAAATTACATTGAAAGCCGCTGCCATTGCAGCGGTTGCTTTCTTCGCAACAGGCGAGGGCATTGCGCTGGCAGATGGCGTTATTCGCATTGCGTCACCATTTAAAACAACTACATTGGACCCGGTGCGGTCTGCTGCGGCGGGTAACATCGAGGTATTCGGTCAGCTTTACAGTCGTGTTTTCAGCCGTGCAGCTGACGGATCGCTGGCCCCAGGCCTTGCCGAGTCATGGAATGTGGCTGCCGATGGCAAGACCATCACATTAAATTTACGTAATGCAAAATTCTCTGACGGCAGTGCAATTACTTCTGAAGATGTTGCCTTCAGCCTGCTTCGCGTACGCGACCATGAAAAAACCGCTTATGGCGTAACCATGAAACAAATGGCTGATGCAAAACCTGATGGCGACCATAAAGTTATCGTAACGCTGAAAAATCCTTCTGCGCCGTTCCTGGGCAACTTGGAGGTTTTCAATATTGGCATCGTATCCAAAAAAGATATTGAAGCTCGTGGTGAAGAAGTCGCATTCACAAAGTCGCCTTTGACATCCGGTCCTTACATGGTCAAGGAATGGCTGCCTGGTGATCGTCTGATCCTGGCTGCTAACCCCAATTACTGGCGTACCGGTTATCCTAAAAACGCTGGTGTCGAATTGATCGAAATTGATGATCCCAACACCCGGGTATCTGCTCTTCTGGCCGGTGAAATTGATGCCGTGCGTAGTGTTCCCTGGCCTCAGGTAGCGGAACTTCAGGCTAACGACGCTGTTGACGTACCGCTTGAGCCATCCACGCTTATCTATATGACGTTGATGAATCATTCCCGCCCTCCTTTTAATAACATCAAGATCCGTCAGGCTGCAGCCATGGCGCTGGATACAAAGTCATTGGCAAAAGCGATCACTTTTGGACACGCTCCGGCGGCTAATACAACTTTACCCCGCCTGGACTTCCATCATTCGGATTTCTCTGTAAACACTTACAATCCTGCCAGGGCAAAAGCCCTGCTTGCTGAAGCTGGTGGATTTGATGGCGAAGCTGTTTTGCTGGTTAGAACCAGTAACGCTGATCAGCAACTTGCGGTCCTTATTCAAGCACAGTGGGCTGCTATTGGCCTGAAAGCCAAATTGGAAAAAGTTGACGCCGGCGTATGGTGGGACCGTGTGCCTGGAGCTGATTATGATGCAGCTGCTTCATGGTGGTACAACGAAACAACCGACCCTGATCTCGCTGTTGGCTGGGCACTTTGTGGAGAATGTGGAACCAAGGCATTCTATACAACTTACAACAATCCAAAAGTTGATGCCTTGATGGAAGCTGGTGCAACGGAACTTGATGTCGCCAAGCGCGAAAAAATCTATCATGAGATTCAAGAAATCACCACAACCGAAGTATCCCAGATTCCTCTGTACTACCCCCCGTTTGCAAATGCTTACAGCAAACGGATTTCCGGGCTTATTATGACGCCGGCACTACAGTGGACACTGGAAGGCGCTACTGTCAACTAAGCATTTCTCAGGGCGACGGATCACAGTGTGTGGTTCGTCGCCATCCTGAATATTCTTGATTCGTTAAAACATTTTGTTTTTTTCTTTTTAATTCACACACGGGTTTTAGCATGCATTTTCTGCACGTCGTTTTTCAGCGCTTGCTGCATTTGATACCCGTATTAATTGGGATTAGCATCATTACTTTTGTGCTGATGCAGCTAACCCCTGGCGATCCTATCCGCTTGCTGGTTGGTGATCGGGCGACACCCGAGGTGATCGCCGCTGTACGGGCACATTATGGTTTGGATCTGCCCGCCTACAAGCAATATTTTGTCTATATGTTTAATGTGTTGCAGGGCGATTTAGGCAATTCCATTCCCTACCAGCGTCCGGTAACGGAACTTATTTTAAACTTCCTGCCACCAACGATATTTTTAATTGTCTATGTCATTTGCATAACGGTACCAACAACCATTTTTCTGGCAATTCTTTCTGCCAAAAATGAAGGGGGGCTAATCGATCAGATCATCAACCAGTTTACCGTTCTGGGTTTGACCATTCCGGTTTTCTGGCTAGGCATCATGATGGCACGACTGTTTGGTGTTGATCTTGGTTGGTTCCCGGTTACCGGTTATGGTAAAGATTTTATTGGCCATTTACACCACTTGTTTCTACCCGCGATCAGTACCTCCATCTGGTTGGTACCGGTGTTACTGCGTAATCTCAGGGTCGCCATCATCGAGCAAATGAAATCCGATTATGTAACGGCCAGCCGGTCGAAGGGTTTACCGGAACGTTATATTTTTTCACACCACATTCTCAAGAATTCAATTTTACCTACATTAAACCTGTTCGGGGTGATGGTGGCCTATCTGATTGGTGGATCGATTGTGGTGGAAACGGTTTACGCCGTTCCGGGTGTTGGAAAGCTGATCATCAATTCTATTTTGGGCCGAGATTATTTTGTGGTGCAGGGCATTACGTTATTTTATGCCATGGCGACAATTTCTGTGACCCTCATTGTTGATCTGTTATCCGCGTTAATAGATCCAAGGGTGGAACTATGAGCACTGTAGAAAATATTGATCCCGAACGCATCGAGTCTACAGCACAACGATCGATCATTTTTAGATTACCAGTCTCTATGATCTGCGGTGGAATCATTGTTTTGATCTGGTTAGTCAGCGCACTCGCTGCGCCTTTGATTTCAGAATATGACCCCATTGCCATTGATTTCCTTAAAATCCTGCAGCCCCCCAGTGCTAGCAACTTGTTTGGCACAGACGAACTGGGCCGGGATATCTTTAGCCGTGTACTCTATGCCGCCCGAATTGATATCTGGATGGGTGTGGCGGGTGTCTTCGCCCCCATGATCATTGGCATCTTCCTTGGGCTTGTTGCGGGGTATATGGGCGGGATCGTTGACAAGGTTCTAATGCGCATTGTGGATATTACCCTGGCCTTTCCCTTCTTCGTGCTGGTGCTGGCGATTGTCGCCATGTTGGGACCGGGTCTGGCGAACTTTATTATTGCCCTGGCGTTTGTTGCGTGGGTGGCCTACGCGCGTTTAATCCGGGCAGAAGTACAGATTATTAAAAAGTCTGAATATATTCAAGCTGCCCAAACGCTAGGGTTCAGTCCGATTTACATAATGTTGCGGCATGTGCTGCCCAATGCCTTGTCACCGATCATTGTATACGCCGTGACGGATGCCGTTCTGGTTATTCTGTTGGGTGCCAGTCTGGGTTTCCTTGGTCTTGGCGTTCAACCACCCACGCCGGAGTGGGGAGTGATGATTGCCAACGGACAGACCTATATTTCGAGCGCCTGGTGGATCAGCTTTTTCCCTGGGGTCGCTACGGTTCTTCTGGGGCTGGGTTTGACTTTAATCGGTAACGGGTTATCCAAACTTCGGTTGGGATCAGATTGATGATTACTGATACTCAAAGTTCAGGCGCCTCACTTGTCAGCGTCAAAAATTTAAGCGTGGACTTCCATATGGAAAACCAGCATGTGCAAGCCGTGCGTGGGGTCTCCTTTGAATTAATGCGGGGCGAGATCCTCGGTGTGGTTGGCGAAAGCGGTTCTGGCAAATCCGTTATGTGCAGATCGCTATTAGGGTTGTTGCCCGCCACAGCGAGCGCATCGGGGACGGTATCATTCGAAGGTCGTGATCTGAGCAACTTGAGTCACGACGATTGGCTCTCGATTCGTGGCAAACAGGCTTCGATGATTTTCCAAAACCCGTCGTCCCATCTTGATCCGTTAATGACGGCCGGAACCCATGTTGCCGAACCCTTGCGCCACCATGAGAACGCCAGCGCTAGCGATGCCCGGGCAACCGCCATCGACCTTTTACAAACCGTTGGTATCGCTGATCCAGCACACCGGGTTGATGCGTTTCCCCACGAATTATCGGGCGGCATGAAACAACGAGTGATGATCGCCTCTGCGATTGCGTGCAAGCCGGAATTTTTGATCGCAGACGAACCAACCACTGCCCTCGATGTTACGGTGCAGGCCCGCATTCTTGATCTGTTGAAAGACCTGAACCAGAAACAGAACCTGACGATTATTTTTGTCTCTCACGATTTGGGGGTCATCAGCGAAATTTGTGACCGGGTGCTGGTCATGAAGGATGGTAAGGTTATCGAGCAGGGCACCACACAGGATATTATCTTTAACCCTAAAGATCCCTATACCCAGCTATTGATCAATTCCCAGCCATCGGTTCGTGCCAGGCTTCGTCAATCGCTGGGGGAAGTGCAACTCACCCAACCCATTGCGACAAAATCCGTCATGAGCATCAATGGTCTAGCGGTGGAATTTGCCGGAAAACAGGCTGCCCTGTTTGGATTGCTAGGGGGAACATCTACACCACCGGTGAAGGCCCTTGGCAATATTTGCATGGACATCCATAAAGGCGAGGTTGTCGGCATTGTGGGCGAAAGCGGTTCGGGAAAAAGCACTCTGGCCCGTGTAATCACACGATTGCAGGAGCCAACGGCAGGCTCGGTTACTTATGAAGGGCAAGACATAGCAGATTACAGTGACTCCGATCTGATTAATTATCACCGCGAAGTGCAAATGGCCTTTCAAAATCCGTTTGATTCCCTGAACCCCCGGTTCACTGTTAGACAAACAATCGCCGAACCGCTAATCGTTCATAACCTGGTTCCCCGGAATCAAGTCGAGGCTCGCACTTCCGAATTAATGGACCTGGTCGAGCTACCCGAAATATTAGGCGCACGGCGTCCGCGCCAATTGTCGGGCGGGCAATGCCAGCGGGTTGGTATCGCCAGGGCACTCGCGATGGAACCAAAAGTTCTAATCGCCGATGAAATAACATCCGCATTGGATGTAACCATTCAGGCTCAAATATTAGATTTGCTGGAACGTATACGCGAAAAGGAAGACCTGACGATTATTTATATCTCTCACGACCTGGCCGTTGTACGCATGATCTGTTCTCGCGTTGCGGTTTTCAGGGATGGGCACCTGATCGAGGTTGGTGATGTAAGCGATGTTCTTAACAATCCTGAGGAAGACTACACCCGTACACTGATCGCTTCGGCACCCCGTTTCAGTACTGAACAGACTTTGTAATTGAGAAAATTGAGATAACAGGAATTGCAACGTGGACGCACTTGAATATTCAAATCTGGATGGCCTGGCTCTGTCCGTAAAGGTTAAAGCTGGCGAGGTAACAGCAAACGAACTTTCCACTCTCGCGCTTGCCGGTATCGAGGCGCTAAACCCTCGTTTAAATGGTGTTGTTGAGGTTTTTGACGATGCGTTAGAAGGGCTGGAAGAAATTAATCCCACCGATGCTGCCTTTCCCGGCGTGCCTACACTGGTCAAGGATTTTCCCTTTAAAAAAGGCCGCAAGGCGGAATTTGGCAGCGAGTTCTCGAAAGGTTTCATCGCCACCGAAAACATGGGTTTTTATGACCGCATGTGTAACGCCGGTATTGTGACCCTGGGCCGCACGACGTCTTCCGAACATGGACTGGCGGCGACCATCGAGACCCGACTTTATGGCTCCACCCATAATCCATGGGACTTGACCAGGTCCACATCCGGCTCAAGTGGTGGGGCCGCAGCAATGGTTGCAGCGGGCGTGGTTCCCTTTGCCCAGGGCAGTGATGGTGGTGGATCGATCCGAAACCCGGCGGCATGTTGTGGTTTGGTGGGATTGAAGCCCTCGCGAGGCCGGGTATCGGCGGCTCCTTATTCCAATGCACCATTAAGTGGGATTGCAACGGGTTTTATGCTGACCCGATCGGTTCGCGACTGTGCGGCATTGCTCGATATCATGGCAGGACCCTATCCGGGCGATTTTTATGAAATTCCAGTCCCCGCTCAGCCCTTTATAAATGAGGTCGTCTCCCCCGGCCGAACGCTTGATATTGCACTTGTGTGTGATACCTGGTCCGGATTGCCGGTTGATCCGCAGATTTTAGAGGCCACCAAAAAAGCGGCATCGTTTCTGGAAAGCCAGGGACACCGTATCCATTTGGCATCCCCAGAATTTGACTACGCAAAGTATCTTGAAGCTCAAAAGGTGATCTGGTGTGCGCACCTTTACCATTCCATTAAAGAAATGGCCGAATATTTGAACCGGACACCGGGACCAGACAATTTACAGACCACGTCACTGGCAACCTATGAACGTGGACGAAGGGTAAGCGCGGATGAGTTTCTTTGGTCGATGGCTGTTTATGAAAACGTCACTCGCCAGGTTGGCGAATTTTTAAGCAGATATGATGCGATGATAACTCCGACGGCCTGTATCCTGCCAGAGGTCCTTGGCACCTATGATCCGGATGTCGCGGGGGGCAGTGTTGATGATTTGTTTGATCAACTGGCACCCAAGGAAAGTTTTACCGCGCTCTTCAATGCAAGCGGTCACCCCGCGGTTTCACTGCCTCTTGCCATGTCACAAGAAGATTTACCCATCGGTGTCCAGGTCATTACAAACTTTGCCGACGAAGCCACCCTGCTTCAAATCGCTGCTGCCTGTGAACAGGAATACCAGTGGCATCTGCGAAAGCCCCCGATTCACTTTTCAGATTATAAGTATGGTATCTCGTGAATATTAAAAAACAAAATGGCAAGACCCGCATCGAGAGCCTGATCCAATCGCAATACGGTGAGTTAACGGGATCAGAAAAGGCTATTGCCTCCTATATCCTGGAGAATCTTCAAACCATACCATTTGAAACGGGGGCATCTCTGGCGGCAAAAATTGATGTTAGCGGAATGACCATCATTCGGTTTATTCGTAATCTTGGGTATGCAAATTTGCGTGAATTAAAAGAAGAGCTTCGCAATGGTGCCGCCGACCAGGACTTTGATCTGGACGATGCCCTGTCGCGGTTCCATATTCAGCTTGATGGTCTTAATCATCTGGAAGAAAGTATGACGCTTGAAATTCGCGCCGTGTTAAAAGCCTATGAACTGGTTGGCACGCCGCAATGGGAAACCATTACCGACATGTTGTCACACATGGATACCATCCACATCGTCGGTTTTCAGGCGTCCAAGGGTTTGGCTGTCGATTTTGCTAACCGCCTGAAATACGCGCGTAAAAATGTATTTTTTGCCGAAGGTATGACGGGAACCTATTCAGAGATACTTGATTCTGATCCACAAGAGAACTGCCTGGTTATTGTCGATACGGCGTCCTATGCCCGTAAAGGCATTCTGCTTGCCGAAAAAGCCAGGAACCTGGGTATCCCCATTATTGTGATTACGGACAAATATAGCCATTGGGCACTGGAATACACCGAAAACATTTTGTCCGGGCATACCCACATTCAAACATTTTGGGATTCTACGGCCAGCCTGTCGATCATTCTGAATCTACTGATCAATTCTGTGGCCTCAACTCTTGGTGAACTGGCGGAAGAACGCTTTATTCAATTACGCGATCTCGGAATGTATTTTGAAGAGTTCACCCATGCCAGGAGTGTACCGGACAACCGGAAGAAGTCCGACAGGAAAGCGGATTCGAAGTAATGAAGATATGGATGCGCTCTACACCAGGATCTGGACAGCTCTTAAGAAGTAGAAGCTCCTTAGGTAGCCGGCTGGAACTATCCCCCTGGCTCTTCTTCCAAATATCTTAGAGATTTATTTTGAATCAACCAACTAAACCACAAACAGCAAGGGAACTGGGAATCATGCGTGGTTTTCCACCACCTCCAGAAAAACGGCCAGGCCCAAGTAACTGGGATTTGCCACCGTTTAATCGCTGGTCCTTCCTGAATATGCGCAGCCTGTTTCCCACAGTCGATGTCAAATCCAGCTGTGGTGGTATAAAACCGCTATCTGTAGCCAAACAGGATTTACTGTCCATCGAGTTTACCGATCACAAAGGTGCCAGCACGACAGTTTCTGAATTTATCGACAACACCTATACCGATGGCCTTATCGTTTTGCACAGAAACAGGGTAATCGCCGAAAATTACTACAATGAAATGCTCCCTGATACACCGCATCTATCCCAGTCGGTTTCAAAATCGATTGTGGGCTGCCTGGCAGGCATCCTCTGTGACCGGGGCATCCTCGATATCGAAGCGCCGCTGATCGACTATGTACCGGAACTGGCTAGCTGTGGTTATAAAGACGCCAAGCTGGGACATGCACTATCGATGACCAGCGGTGTGCAATTTGTCGAAGATTACAACGTGCCCCACTCTGATATGACCCGCATCGATATTGCCTGCGGCTGGCGCCCGGCACCCGAGGGTGATGAACAACCGACAATTCGCGACGTCATTTTAAGCCTGCCCAAAATCAGGGAGCATGGTGAAATTTTTAATTATCGCTCGGTCGAAACCGATGTGGTTGCCTGGGCAATAGAGAGAGCCACTGCAAAATCACTTTCTGAACTGGTGAGCGAGTTAATCTGGCAAAAAATCGGTGCCGATCACGATGCATTTTTTACCGTGGACAAGGCGGCTACGGCCGTTGCCAGCGGCGGCTTCAATGCCACCCTGAGAGACTATGCCCGTTTCGGTTTAATGATGCAAAATGACGGCGTCGTGGGTGATATCCGGGTAGTATCGAAGCACTGGGTTGACAGTTGCGCCAGCGGTAACCATAGCCTTTATCGAAAACCCTATACCGATACCTGCCCCAATGGCGCTTATAGCAATTTCTGGTGGGTCGACAATATCATAAAGGGCGATTTCATGGCACGTGGCGTATTTGGCCAAATGATATATATTAATCGCGAAGCCGAGCTCACCATTGTCAAACTGTCGACCTGGCCTGACTACAAAAAACCCGACTTCACCAGGAATTCGCTGTTGGCCTTCGAGGCAATTCGCCAACAACTCGGTGCCTGAGTATTAGTTGGGGACGTAGCACAATTTTTTACCAGTCTATCTAAGTGGTCAGGCACTTCGTGTTTTTAATTGTGCTACGTCCCCGATTAACATGAAATCGACCCGGAAACCGATATTAGCTGTGCACTAGTCCACATTTTTTTTAGGTTTTTCCAAATTCGGTTTAGATAAGCCCGACAATCAACTATACTGCGCGTTTTACTCCTCCTTACAACCCCATTCGACCTTAGTATCAACAGCAATGACACAGACAAAACCCGATATTGAAAGCCGGGCCCAACGCTCGTTAAATCTTGAACAGTACGGCATCCTCGACGCTCAGGAAATTATTCACAACCCATCTTTTGAAACGCTTTTTGCGGAAGAAACTGCTGATGGACTCAGTGGCTACGAAAAGGGTTACCTGACTGAATCGGGAGCGATTACGGTCGATACCGGTATATTTACCGGGCGCTCGCCAAAAGACAAATACCTGGTTCGCGACGACACTACGCGTGACACCGTGTGGTGGTCCGATCAGGGTGAGAATGATAATAAATCGATCGAAACCGAAACCTGGAAATTGCTCAAACAACTGGTTGTTGACCAGCTATCCAGTAAACGTCTGTTTGTGGTGGATACCTATTGTGGCGCCAATCCCGACAGCCGTCTCAAGGTTCGTTTCGTCACCGAGGTTGCCTGGCAGGCGCACTTTGTTACCAATATGTTCATTCGCCCGGGGACCGGTGAGCTTGAGGATTACGAGCCCGATTTTATCGTCCTGAATGGCTCCAAGACCACTAATCCCGACTGGCAGGCACATGGTCTGAATTCAGAAAACTTCGTCGCCTTCAATTTCAGCGAACGCATGCAGGTAATCGCCGGCACCTGGTACGGCGGCGAGATGAAGAAAGGCATGTTTTCGATTATGAATTACCTGCTGCCGCTGAAGGGAATGCCTTCGATGCATTGCTCGGCCAACGTTGGTGACAAGGGCGACGTGGCCATCTTTTTTGGATTATCGGGTACCGGAAAAACCACCTTATCCACCGACCCAAAACGTAAACTGATCGGTGATGATGAACACGGCTGGGATGACAGTGGTATCTTTAATTTCGAAGGCGGTTGCTACGCCAAGGTTATTAACCTTAGCAGTGAAGACGAACCCGATATCTACCGCGCTATTAAACGCGACGCTTTACTCGAAAATGTCTGTTTTGAAAAGAATGGCGTGATCGACTTTGCGGATGCGTCAAAAACCGAAAATACACGTGTTTCTTACCCGATCTATCACATTGATAATATCGTTAAACCAGTCTCCCGGGCAGGCCACGCATCACACGTAATCTTCCTCACCGCCGATGCATTTGGTATACTACCACCAGTCTCCCGCCTCAGCGCAGAACAGGCCCAGTATTATTTTCTATCTGGATTTACGGCCAAGTTGGCCGGTACGGAACTGGGTATTACCGAGCCAACACCTACTTTTTCTGCCTGTTTCGGCAAGGCATTCCTGAGCCTGCACCCAACCCGATACGCAGAAGTGCTAAATCAGAAAATGGCGCAATTCGATTGTAACGCCTACCTGGTCAATACCGGCTGGGATGGTAGCGGCAAACGTATCTCGATCAAGGCCACCCGCGCTATTATTGATGCCATCCTCGATGGTTCGATTGATGCAACCGGGACCACGACCTTACCGATATTTAACCTGGTCATACCTGCCAGCCTGCCCGGTGTCGACCCGCAGATTCTGGATCCGCGTAATAGTTACGCACAGGTTGAAGAGTGGCAAACAAAGGCGGAAAATCTGGCCGAATTATTCATCGACAATTTCGACCAGTATACTGATACCGATCAAGGTCGAGCCCTGGTAAATTCGGGACCGGTTTTATAAGGCAACCTGACAGGTTCGCTGTCACTGGTCCCCATGAGGAAAGCATTATGAAATCCGCAAGCTTCAAGGTGATCGAGAACGAATGGATAACCCTGGCCGATGGGCGCAGGCTATCGGCTCGAATCTGGATACCGAAAAATGCGAAAAAGGAAGCGGTTCCAGCAATCCTCGAATACCTGCCTTACCGAAAACGCGACGGCACCGCGCAACGCGATGAAAGCACTTATCCAGCATTTGCAGAAGCTGGTTATGCAGGGGTTCGGGTCGATATCTCGGGTACCGGCGAATCCGACGGTGACTTTGATGACGAGTACTCGTCGCGTGAACTCGCCGACGCCTGTGAAGTCATCGAATGGATAGCAAAGCAATCCTGGTGCGACGGAAACCTCGGTATGATGGGAATTTCCTGGGGTGGATTCAATAGCCTGCAGGTCGCGGCACTTCGCCCCCCCGCACTTAAAGCGATTATTTCCATCGGTTCTACGGTCGACCGCTACAATGACGACATCCACTACAAAAACGGTTGCCTGTTAAATTCTAATTTTACCTGGTCGAGCGTGATGCTTTGCTTTGCCTCACGCCCACCTGACCCGGAACTGGTCGGCAAAGGCTGGAAGGAAACCTGGTTACAACGCCTGAATACCCAGCCCTTCCCGCTTGAGACATGGCTGTCGCATCAACGTAAGGATGATTACTGGAAGCATGGCTCGATTAGCGAAGACTATAGCGCTATCGAAACACCGACCCTGATTATCTCCGGGTGGGCCGATGGTTATATCAACGCCCCCCCAGCTGCGGCTGCAAATTTAAGCACTATCACCAAGGCTATTAACGGCCCCTGGATTCACAAGTACCCGCATTTAGCCTGGCCGAAGCCGCGCATGGACTTTCTCGGTGAGGCGATTGCATGGTGGGATCACTGGCTAAAAAATATCGATAACCAGGTGGAAGATCTACCCGCTTATCGGGCTTTTATCTCGGAAAATGTACGCCCTCTTCCGCGTCGCGAAATCGAACCGGGGCGCTGGGTCGCCGAAACAGAGCTACCGTCCGCCGATATCAGGTTTCGACAATTTTACCTGGCACCCAACCGTCAATTGCTCGATATACCCGGTGCCGCGCGGGAAAAATCGGTTTGTTCACCGCAGGACTGTGGCACCCGAAGTGGCGATTTTTTCACCCTCAAACCTGAATCTGACATGCCCAGTGACCAACGCATAGACGATGCCGGCTCACTCGTGTTCGAAACCAGCAAACTACATAAATCGATCGAAATACTGGGCAGACCGAAACTACGATTAACCGTGACCCTGGACCAGCCTGCCGGTAATATCATAGTACGTCTAAACGATGTACATCCCGATAGAACTGTAACAAGAGTCAGCTGGGGCGTACTCAACCTGGCACATCGAAATGGCAACGAGAACCCACAACCGATGACTCCGGGCAAGGCCGAAAAGGTACAAATCGATCTCGACGAATGCGGATATCGTTTTTTACCGGGACATAAAGTTCGTGTTGCAATATCGACAAGTTACTGGCCAATGATCCTGCCACCACCGGTTGTCACCACCGCAACTTTAAAACTTGGCCCCGATGCCTCGATCGCAATGCCGATACGCACCGACGAAGACAGTATCGACGTCGCCGAACCCGAAAATCCCGATCCGTTGCCAGATTACAAGCTCCATTTGCCGGCTGAAAACAAACGCTGGATTCAACGAGATTTACAAAAAGGCGAAACCCATTACCATGTAATCGACGACACCGGTGAAGCAGAAATGCCGGATCATGGATTATGTACCCGCCACCGTCACCAGGAATGCTGGTCGATCAGCAACGATGATCCGCTGACCTACCGGGCAACTAGTTCATATACTAGCTGGATGTCTCGCGGCGACTGGTCGATTCGAACCGAGTCGGAAAGCAAATTTCGTTGTGACGCGGAGAATTTCTACATCGATGCCACGGTTACAGCATACGAATCCGACCAGCAAATCAACCAGCGCAACTGGGAAAAAACAATCAAACGTGACTTGATTTAAACACCAGGTAGAGAAATCAACGAGACAAAATCACTATGGCACGACTACCCCGCTACACTATTAAGAATCAACCACAGCATATTATTCAACGCGGTCTCGGCGGACAGGATATTCTTGTCGACGCTGAAGATTATGAGTATTACTGGGAAAGCCTGCGTGGTTCGGCCGAAGCCAATCAGTTAAAAATACACGCCTACGTGTTAATGCCCGATCATGTGCATCTGCTTGCCAGTCCCGGAACCGAACAAAGCGTGCCGAAAACATTA
Organism: Gammaproteobacteria bacterium; assembly: GCA_041821565.1. Lineage (GTDB taxonomy): Bacteria > Pseudomonadota > Gammaproteobacteria. The sequence continues at coordinate 18,615 of JBGUEB010000033.1, forward strand.
CAATCACTGGGGCGTAAGTACGTACAGTACTTTAACGCAAAATACGCGAGTAGCGGAACCCTGTGGGAGGGACGTTATCGTGCCACAGTACTCGATAGCAAAGCGTATTTACTCACCTGTAGTCGGTATATAGAGCTGAACCCCGTACGTGCCGGAATGGTGAAACATCCACGCGATTATGACTGGTGCAGTTATGGCTACAATGCAATGGGGTATGAAGATCCACTGATTACCGAGCATCGTCTCTACAGTCAATTGGCTACCAGCCAGCAGCAAAGCTACCAGATCTATCGTTCGTTATTTAAAAACCGCATCAGCAATGACGAACTGGCAACCATCCGCGACGCCACCAACAAGGGCTGGGCGCTGGGAGACAAAAAATTTGCCCGTAAGATTGAGAAAATGGGTGGCCGCCGCGCAACCCAGCTAGCAAAAGGCCGTCCTCGACTCAAGTGAGCGTTGTAGAGAGACCATGCCAAAGCTTGTACCCCCTCTCCCTGAAGGGAGAGGGCAGCAGTGAGGGTGTCAGTCGCATCCCCCTCATCCCTGCCTTCTCCCCCAGGGGGAGAAGGAGCACAACCGTGAAATTTTGAGATTTCAGGGATCCTGTCGTGTCCGAAACCTTAACAAAAATAGCACCCAAACATCAAAATCATATAAACGACAAACCTCTACCCCTTGGCAACCGCATAAAAAGTTCCCAGCAAAACCGCCTGTGGAGCATCCCCAACTTCTATCGTTAACGACAGCCGTCCCTTGCCGGCGGCACTGAAACTATCCTGAAATTCCCTGCGTTCTGCGTCGCTGACGACAGCCCGGCATTCAATTGGGCCTGTAACCGGGGCACGGTACTTAATTTCTGCCCTGCTAACGACGAGTTCACCATCCATGTTCAATTGGTCCATGATATGTGTTGACAGGCCCCATCCAGCCAGCACCGCAATCGAATAAATACTGCCGGCAAAGCCGG
>JBGUEB010000034.1:0-19218 GCA_041821565.1 Gammaproteobacteria bacterium
CTACCAGGCTGGAATTAACTGGCAGCGCGAGCAGAATCGTTTCGTCCTCGTACTCGAAGCGCCTCTTGGACAGGGCGTATTTCGGGTCGAGTCAAACTCGGCTATCGGAAGTTCAGCGCCGGTCATGCTCACCCTGCCAGATGGGAAAAAATATTTTAACGAGTCTGCCGAGGCCCTGTTACTTGAGGTGCTTGGCTGGTCGATCCCCTTTAGCGGGTTAGAATGGTGGATAAAAGGCTTGCCCCTGGAATCTGCTGATTATTCATTTGATTTGCGCGGCGATGGTCGACTCAAGTCTTTGCTGCAAAATAACTGGAAAATCAATTATCTGGAATATTTTGATCGGCAATCACCGGCACAGGGGCTGCCAAGAAAGATGTATTTAAAACATAAGGACCTGGCTTTAAAGATCGTCATCGAGCGCTGGCACCAGTACGAATCGCCAGTCGACCGACCCGTTTTGTTCCCCGAATTTGACTAGCTCGCATATTGTTGAAACATTTAACCCTCCAATCCCCGGCCAAATTAAACCTGATGCTGCATATCACCGGTCGCCGGCAAGATGGTTATCATTTGCTGCAAACCGTTTTTCAATTCATCGATTTATATGACGACATGAAAATAGCAACCACCCTGGATGGTTCGATTGAACGGGTAGGTGGCCTTTCTTCGATTGCCGTTTCAGATGACCTGGCGATACGAGCAGCACAGGTTTTGCAGAGCCGATTTGAGGTTAAACAAGGTGCACAAATCTCGATCAGCAAACGTATTCCGGTTGGTGGTGGCCTGGGCGGCGGTAGTTCGAATGCGGCGACGACCTTGCTTGCACTAAATCATTTATGGGAACTGGATTTAGAATTGTCTGAGCTGGCTGCCATAGGCCTTTGCCTGGGTGCCGATGTACCTGTTTTTGTGATGGGTGAGGCCGCCTGGGCGGCTGGCATAGGAGAAGAGTTAATTCCAGTGGAGTTGAATGAGCCCTGGTATGTTGTAATTCACCCAGGGGTACAGGTATCGACTGCAGAAATATTTAATGCAGAGGAATTGACACGGGATTGTGATGCAATCACAATACGCGCCTTTCTGCGCGGGGCAGGCAGTAATGTCTGCGAAAAAGTGGCCTGTAAGCTGTATCCGGAGATACAACAGGCGATTGACTGGCTGAACCAGTTTGGTTCTGCTCAAATGACTGGAACGGGTGCCTGCGTATTCGCGGCTTTCGATAGCCTGGAGCAGGCCGAAGGTGTAAAATCCCGCGCATTGGAACACTGGCAGAGTTTTGTAGTCAAAGCGATGAATAGAAACCCGGTAATAGAGCAATGTGGAATGCATTGCTAATAAAGATTTAATGGGCCGTCGCCAAGCGGTAAGGCACCAGGTTTTGATCCTGGCATGCGTTGGTTCGAATCCAGCCGGCCCAGCCATATTTTTTAGACTGAATGTGAGACCCAGATGGTTGGTAGTGTAGCCAGAGACGAGTTAATGGTCTTCACAGGTAATGCCAATCCCGAGCTATCCCGGGCAGTTGCGCGTTACCTGGAGATTCCCATTGGGGACGCATCGGTTGGTACATTTAGCGATGGTGAAACAGCAGTCGAAATTGGTGAAAATGTAAGGGGTAAGGATGTATTTGTAATCCAGCCCACCTGCAGGCCGACTAACGACAACCTGATGGAACTGCTGGTCATGATCGATGCGATAAAACGCGCGTCGTCAGATCGGGTGACTGCGGTAATCCCTTACTTCGGATACGCGCGTCAGGATCGACGAGTACGCTCACAGCGCGTGCCGATTACTGCCAAGGTTGTTGCCAATATGCTGAGCAGCGTTGGTGTCGACCGGGTTTTAACCGTGGACCTGCATGCCGATCAAATCCAGGGCTTTTTTGAATGCCTGGTGGACAATGTTTATGCATCACCCATTTTAATGGGTGATATCTGGAAACAGAAATATCCAGATATGATCGTGGTGTCACCCGACGTCGGTGGCGTGGTTCGTGCGAGGGCAGTCGCAAAACAGCTCGATGACGCGGAATTGGCAATCATCGACAAACGTAGACCGCAGCCAAATATGGCCAAGGTGATGAATATCATCGGTGAGGTGAAGGGTAAAACCTGCATCATCGTCGATGACATGGTCGATACAGCCGGAACACTTTGCCAGGCGGCAGAAGCGCTCAAAGAGCGCGGAGCGAAGGGCGTTTATGCCTACTGTACGCATCCGGTTTTGTCTGGAAAGGCAATAGAGAATGTTGAAAATTCGGTGCTCAATGCACTGGTAGTAACCGATACGATTCCACTCTCAGCGGAAGCTGAGCGGTGTAAAAAGATACGACAGGTATCGGTTGCCGAGATGTTGGCAGAAACGATTCGCCGCATCCATTTTGAAGAATCTGTCAGTTCATTGTATATGGACTGACGATCGCAGCCCCAGGACTGACCAATAATAGGAAACTATTGTTGGCAGGCAGAGGGTAGCGTTTGTTCCTTCCCGGTCGCAAGGAAGGTTCCCGTCAGATGGCGGTTTTTTTATTTTTGGAGTACAGTAATGTCAGATAATATCCAACTGAATGCTGAACCACGTGCAGATTCGGGGAAAGGTGCGAGCCGCCGCCTGAGACGCACCGGATTGGTTCCGGCAGTCGTATACGGGGGCGATGGTGATCCCCAGTCAATTAGTCTTACGCAGAACGAGTTCGGTCATGAACTGGAAAATGAAGCGATTTATACCCAGCTCATCGATCTCAATATCGGCAAGGACATACAGGAAGTGATTCTGCGCGATCTGCAACGTCACCCATACAAGAAGATCATCATGCACGCGGATTTTTTCCGTGTCGACATGAAGAAGACCCTCAACGTGGTGGTACCAATCCATGTAAACAACGCCGAGGATTGCTTTGGCGTGAAAATGGAAGAAGGTATGTTGACGCAACTGATTACTGAAATCGAAGTAGTCTGTCTACCGAAGAACCTGCCGGAATACCTGGAGGTTGATGTTGCAGAGCTTCATCTCGGTGATATCCTGCATTTATCCGAAATCAAGATGCCTGAGGGCGTGGAAATCGTCGCTTTGACACATGGCGAGGAACACGATGCCGGTGTTATATCGGTAGTGAAAACCCGTGCTGAAGAAATCATTGAAGACGAAGCACCCGAGGCGCCTGAGATGGAAGGTGAAGAAGGTGAAGAAGGTGAAGAAGGCGCCGGTGAAGGTGAACAAGCTAGCAAGTCTGACGGCGGCGAGGCAACTGAAGAGTAAATGTAGCCTGGCTGCGTTTACGGCAGACAATCGTGCCAGCATTGATTGCAGATATACGTTTGATAGTCGGCCTCGGTAATCCCGGGGCCGATTACGTTGATACCCGTCACAACGCGGGTTTCTGGTTTCTCGACTTGCTTGCAGATCATTTGGCATTAACATTTCGTTTTGAAAAAAGATTTAACGCCGATGAAGCCAGGTATCGCAGTAGCGACAAGGACGTGTTTTTACTCAAACCGCAAACATTCATGAATAGAAGTGGACAGTCGCTGGGCGCGGTAATGCGTTTCTACAAAATTAAGCCCCAGCAAATACTGGTGGTTCACGACGAGCTAGATCTTGACCCGGGTTCAAACCGGTTAAAGCAAGGTGGTGGGCATGGCGGCCACAATGGCCTGCGCGATGTTATCAACCATCTTGGTGACAAGGAGTTTTTTCGATTACGCGTTGGTATTGGCCATCCCGGCGATCGTGACCAGGTGATAAATTATGTTCTACATAGGCCTTCGGTTGTTGATCGAGAGTCGATTGATTCCGCCAATCAACAAGCCCTGGAAGTTATGCCGCTAATTTTTGAAGGTCGAATCGACAAGGCGATGCAGGCTTTGCACACCCCCACCGGACAGTAATAAAGTTATGGGATTCAAATGTGGCATTGTTGGGCTTCCCAATGTGGGTAAATCAACCCTGTTTAATTCACTGACCAAAGCAGGGATAGCGGCCGAGAACTACCCATTTTGCACGATCGATCCAAATATCGGTATCGTCGAGGTTCCGGATGCCCGGCTCGGTGAATTAACCGATATCGTTAAACCCAAAAAAACCATAGCGACGACGATGGAATTTGTCGATATTGCAGGCCTGGTGGCGGGCGCGTCGAAAGGCGAAGGCCTGGGCAACCAGTTCCTCGGCCATATCCGTGAAACCGATGCGATTGCCCAGGTGGTACGTTGTTTCGAAAATCCTGATGTTATGCATGTGAGCAACATCATTGATCCGTTGAGTGATGTCGAAACCATTAATACCGAGCTAATGCTGGCCGATATGGAATCGATAGCACGTCAAACTGAGCGAGCGACCAAACTCGCCAAGTCGAATGACAAGGAGGCCAAGGCCAAGCTCGCCTTTATGCAGGCGATACAGGCGCATGTAGAAGCGGGCAAGAGTGCGCGCAGTTTTGAGCTCGAAGATGCGCAGCGTCCGTGGATGAAGGAATTGCATCTGATTACGGCGAAACCGACCTTGTATATAGCGAATGTCGCCGAAGATGGTTTCAAGAATAATCCGCATCTGAATGCTTTGACCGCCATTGCCAGGGATGAGGGCGCTGAGGTCGTTGCGGTTTGCGCGGCTATTGAAGCCGATATCGCCGAACTCGAGGACGACGAAGCAGCCGAATTTCTCGCAGAACTGGGACTCGAAGAACCCGGCCTCGACCGGGTCATCCATGCTGGTTATAAACTATTGAGGCTGCAGACCTACTTTACCGCCGGCGTGGAGGAAGTGCGGGCCTGGACTATCCGCGTGGGCGATACCGCACCAAAGGCCGCGGGCAAGATTCATACTGATTTCGAAAAAGGATTTATCCGCGCCGAGGTAATCGCATACGATGACTTCATCGCCGGCAAAGGGGAACAGGGAGCAAAAGACGCGGGGCGCTGGCGCCTGGAAGGCAAGGATTACATAATGCAGGAAGGTGACGTCGTCCATTTTCGATTTAACGTGTAGCCGATATTCGATACTACTGATCAGTAGATGAATTAAGGGCTCGCGCTTGACAGCGGACCATCTTCAAGCGAAAATCGCGCTCCCTTCGACTGGCGCTCCCGGTCATATGACTAGATAATGGCTATGTAGCTCAGCTGGTTAGAGCACATCACTCATAATGATGGGGTCCCCTGTTCGAATCAGGGCATAGCCACCATTTATTTCAATGACTTAGGCTCGATTCCTAATCTTCGACAACCTTCAAGAAGGTTTCGTAAAAGGTTGGATTATGTTTCCTGATAAGGCGAACTAAAACCAAAGTGAAGCAAAGGCGCGAATTACGACCGCGTCAAAACTGTACAAGGGTTCGTTACCAACGCTGCCAGGCTGGGTTAAATCCCGGAAGTCATCGTAGTCAAAAAATATATAGTCGAAATTAAAATTAAGGGTGCCGCGTTTGAAAGTACTCCAGGTGCTGTTGTCGAATTCGTAACTAACACCCGCCCCTAGAGTCACATTGTGAAAGGTGCTCAACTCCTTGTCGCGAGCAAGAAAGTTTTGTGCATCCTGAAACGGAAACAAATCGCTGTAGAAATCGGCCCCGCTTTGATCGTAATATCGAATCCTGGTTTCAAGTATCCAGTTTGTCCTGAACGGCAAGGTATATCCCAGTTCAAAGTCATTTGCATCGATTCCCCAGCTATCGCTAAAAATTCGATAGCCGGCAAATATAGCCGCCCGATGCTGGAGGAAGTAACGGGCCCTTAACGCCAGTGCATTACTCGATCTCGTTCGGGGGTAAACCTCGGCCTGATAGCTATATTGCCTCGGCACAGTCGGATCTTCATACCGCACCGATCGATATGGATTATTCAAAAAGCCTTCGTCGACAATGGTCTCGAATGCAGCCAGCATAATCATATTTTTGCTGATAATCTGGGATACCGATAAGCGATAATTTCTCGTGGTCGCCTGTTCGCTAAAGTCACTATCTCCATTTCGGCTTATGTTATTGTCCCCCGAAGCGAAGCCCATATTAACGGTCGTCAAATCACCAAACATATCCTGCGAAAAGTTAATGCTAATAGTCGACGCTTCGAAATCTGGCTCCACACTATTTGTCAGCGCTACACTCATGGTGGTTTTATCGTGTAAATAATCGACTCCAATCGAATTTTCATTCCGACTTTCGGTATAGGGACTAGCAGTCGTTATTACGTCTATCGAAGCACTGGACACATTATCGACATAATGATTTAGTGTGGCCGACACACTATCTCCAAAATTTTTCCGCACCAGTATCGATGGCCCTGTTATTTCAACGCCACCGCCGTCGTAGCTATGGTATAGAACATCTGCACGATCCTCGGGTAATACCGCAGCAGCAATATCACCTAAATATAATGACAAACACAGCAGTAATAGTGCTTTTGAATGGGCATTAATTACAGCCACAACCACCGCCGCCGGCAATGGCTGCCCCGCGGGCGCCCTCACGCGCCTCGTAGACGTGAACCATATACGAAGTAGAAACAGGATCACGATTAAAGCTCATAATCGGATCAGCCAAATTAGCCCTCTCATAAGGTTTAACCCAGGGTGTAGTGCTGCAAGCCGAGAGCAGTAAGAGGACAGTAATTAAAAAATAACAGGGGAAGGTTTTCATAAACATTTCATATCACCAATTTATTCACGAACCAGTTTTTTTACCATGTTATGGTATTTGGCTTCATCGCCGGCCTGATATCCCTGATGTATAAAGCGGATATTGCCATCCCGATCTATTACTACCGTGGTTGGCATTGCGAGCACATTGTATAATTGGCTAATTTGATTATTACTGTCGAGAAGTATGGGAAAATCGACCGGTCTTTCGTGGATAAATGACCTCGCGTTATCAACTTGTTCCTCGACATTAACACCCAGTACAGTAAACCCGAGCGGCTCATACTTGTTGTGGATGGCGTTGAGCAATGGCATCTCCTGTCGGCAGGGTCCACACCAGGAAGCCCAAAAATTAACCAGTACAACATTACCGGTTAACTCACTTAGTTTAATGTTTTTTCCAGCCAGGCTTTTTAAGGTAAAGTTAGGCGCCGGCACCGAGGTTGACGCAGACCCTGTGCTAGCAGACCATGCAACCAGGCAGATAAGCACCAGCAGATAATTCCTGGCAAATTTTGACAATATAGCTTTCATTGGCTATCTCCTCGTTTAAAAAAACCAGCCCAGAGCGACTGTGTATTGAAGGTTGTGCGTTACCTTATCTTCACCAAATACATCCATATTAAAGATCAGGTCGCGTACATCGATGTTCAGGCTGAAAGCATCGGCAAACAAAATTTGGTAGCCAGTTCCAAAATTAATCGTAAATCGATCATCCCCGGCAAATTCCGTACTCCCTATTCCGCCTATCACATAAAAACTCGTATTAAAGGTTGAGGAATCGGTAACAAAGGCTTCTCCTGGTAACAGGTTAAAGCCAATATTGAACAGATAGTATTGCAGTTCACGTTCATCGTCGGAAAGCAGTGGTGCACCCCCGCTTAGCACTTCAAAACTGGTTTGGCCGGCTTCGCTAAAACCATAATCAAACTGCACGTAAACATCTTCGTTAACATGATACGCAAGCTCAAAACCGAACACTGGATTGGTACCAAAATCTTCAATGCTTAGAATGCCTGCAAACGCAGACAGCTCAAAATCCTCGGAATCGATAATAGACTCATCAAATTCAGTTCTTTCTATCTCGGGCTGAATCAGAGAATTCTGATCTTCCTCATTCTGTTCTGCCGCCTGCAATACTGTCGGCAAGGTAGAAATTAGAATTACGAGAGTTAGAAAAATACTGCAAATCCTGCTTTCCATTCACTTATTTCCTCATTTTCGTCTCTGGTGTTGCTCGCCGAAAAAACGATATATTCACTGTAATCTAATCGAAATATAAACCGTCGATTCAGATAATGTTGTATCCCTAATCCAACCTGAGCCACTGAACTATCACGCGGATTCGAAGAGATCAGCGTAGAACTCGGTTTTACCCTGATACCACCAACGCCAAGTGTAAAATATGGTGAATAGGACCATTCGGGAAAAGGCTGCATCAACAGGTTTGCTTTTAATAGGGTACTACTCGATACACTCCCTACAGATTGACTTAAGGATAGTTCAGTCGACAGATTTTTGGTAAAGGAATAGCCACCAAATATTGATATTACTGGAGCATTTCCGAATTCACCCCCCATCACACCAAGCATCCATTTTCGCCTGTAAAAGTCACTTTGACTGGCTTCGGTTATGGTTAGATTATCTCCGCTCGGTAACAGTGTTTGCAGCATTTGATCTCGACTGGCCCAGCCGACTTCGCCGTTAGTCGATTGAATTTTAATCCAGTTAGTGCGTTGTTTTATTATCGAAACCTGGCTTCCTCGGTCAATAATATGAAAAATCGGATATCCAGTTCCCGGCCCCGTATGCAGTTCGATAAACGGGTCTGCGATAGTAACCTGCAGAGCTGCATCTTCCTCAGCCTGAGCAGTTCTGATGATCAAAATCAGCAGTACCAATAATCCCTGCAGAAGTAGGCCCCCGGTATGTTTCAAGCCCCTGCTCCTGAATCGGCAGATTGGGGTCGGGATATACTGATATACACAGGGAAATACATCATTAAGCCATTAATCGATTAACGTCAGCGGGCTAATTTTGAGGAGCGGCAGGATCAAATGGATCGTTGAAATACTGGGCGCCTATATCCAGCCATTCTGAAACGAGGCGTAGTTCATCATCCGTCAGGAAGCCGTTGTGATTTATGTAGTTGGGATCGCTCACCAATGTCGACAATGTTCTGGCTGCCTCGAGTTCGGTCTCGGTCAATTTTTCGATAAAATAGCTACTTCTCGCACCGTTCGCTGACATGGAACTGGCTACCCGTGCTGCTGGATCGTCGACTAATTGAGTCAGCGGATTACCCAATGCATCCAGAACTGGATCTCCATTACCATCCAGCACGGGTACCACAATTTGAATATTTACCACATTGCCCATTGCATCCAGGGTTTCGCCCTGATCCGTAAACAGTAATTCCTGGTAAGACTTTAAATGCTCTGCATTCCGGTCTGAAATACCATCGCTGAGGTCTAGCTGACCTGCTGGAACTTTCGGCACAGCCATGTCAACATTGCTATGACACTCGGTACAGGTATTGTCGCCAACTCCATTGGCATTGTTATCCACTCCCCGGTCGATTTGCCAGACGGGGTGAATATGTTTCTGGTAATTGATGACGATACGGCATTTGAAATTCCAGGGTGCACAATTCGCAGTGGCGGGGGAGACAATCGAAACGTCCAGATCGGCATACAGGTAATTTAAACTCGCATCTAGCGCCCGCACCGCCGGATCGGTCCAGACATCATCATAATGAACATCACTGCTTAACTGCGGTTCGGCAGCAGGGGGTACGGTCACGCCGACTCGATCAAAGCGGACCTCGGCCATGGTTTCACCGAAATTTCCCCAGTAAGCATCTGGTGTACCGGGAATCTGTGTATTGGCAAATATCAGGCCGGCCGGCAATCCTGCATTAATCGACGGTGCATTTGCGTCTGAACGATGATGAACTAAATTGTTGACGATATTATTGGAGTGGCAGCCAGTACAGTTTGTAGTATCTCCTGGACGCACCTGGAACCAGTTTTCGTGGCGTGGCCCGATACGCCGGCCGAATTTATCGAGGACATCAATGGCTAATGGAACATTCGCCGGCACTTTGACTTTCACCGACCCATCCGGCTCGATCGCAGCGTAGCCGACTATTTCCCGCATACCCTGATTTCTCTGTGGCCCAAATGCCGAGCCTGATAAATCGGGGGGGTTCAATAAGTTGGCATCATTACTGTCGGGCAAAGCGACGGCTTTGACGAAGCGAACAAAACGTGCCGGACGCTGATCGGCAACTGCATTTGCTGGATCACCTAGCTCTGATACGCTACTGATACCCATAGCGGGGGTACAGACGTTAAGAAAACATCCGTTGAAAGTTGCGTCTCCAAAATCATAAACACTTTTAATATTAATAACGCCAATTGTTTCACTTTGCCAGACGGCATTGATCTCTCCTGGCCCCTTGTCCAAAATAATATTAGGCAGAGCTCTGGATTGCAGTGCGACGATATCGGTGATCACCTTACCCTGCTCTGCGACGACGATTACTTTTTCTGTATCATCCGTCATGTTGTACAACCAGATTCCATAAGCCGGCGATACCTCCTGTGCATTCGGATCAGAAATCCAGGGCTCTATACAGGGTCGATTTTGACCATTGAGCGAAAGCTGGCAGGTACTTTTACTCACCAGGATTCGATTACTACCATCCCATAGGGGAAAAGCGCTGCTATAGCGCCCATTGCGTGAAATAGAGCCATCAGTCGTCACATTATTAATCGTTGCAGATACCTGTGCCGGACCAGACTGACCGGTTAGTGACCATACAGGCTGATCGTTATCAACAAAGGTATCGGTGTTGATAATGAGAATATCGCCACCATCAAATGTGCCGCTAAAGGGTTGGGCAATCGCCATTAATTTCCCATTCGACATTTCGCTTAGCCGCGAAAACTCGATATCACTGCCGTTGGTGCCAGTGGCGTGGCTATGGATTCCGTACAGCAGTTCAAGATCACTACCATCAGGATTTATCTTGTAGAGATTAAATGCCGTGTTAACACCGGTATTGTCCCAACGGCTGAACATCACTTGCCCCGCATAATTATTACTTAACACGACTGGACTAAGATCGTGGCTTTGATTGAACGATATTTGACGAATTACACTGCCATCGCTATTCATTACGTGCAGTACCAGGGCGGTAGTATTTTCATCTTCATCCAGGGCAGAGAAGCGATCTTTGCCCTCATTGCTCAACATCTCTGTTGATTGCCGCTGTCGGCTGGAGGTGAAGACAATGCGTCCATCTGGCAAATAGGCTGGATTTAAATCATCACCCAGTTCGGCTGTCAAATCACTAGTGATTATTCGCCTCAAGGTTTTTAGCTCAAGGTCATATTCGTAAATATTCCAGCTAGGTATCACATTGTCATTGGGATTAGGGTCAAGTAGTCTGAGGCTGAAAATAATACGTTTGCCATCAAAAGAAGTACCTATTCCCCTGGCATCGCCAGTTCCCAGGGTCACCGATGATGTAATATTGGTTTCAGTCGCGCCGGATGTAGAACTGGTGCGAATAAAGACGTCGCCACCTGAGCTGAATATCCGTGGTTCGCGCAAGTCCGTCTGAACCGTCTGCCCCTGGTTATTCACCGGAATAGGCCTTTTTACATAGGCTATCGGCACCTCAAACACGCCAGGGTCCACACCAGTAGCCTCCGAACTGACACCACCGCAATTAGCGATCAGGCTTATACAAAAAATAACTGGTATCAGGTAGCGGGCACGCGAAATTCCCATGTCCAATATTCTGGATACGATTACGTCCGAAACCGGTGTATTTGTTACTGACATATTTTCCTGATCGGTAACCTGAAAATGGTAATGGCTAAATTTGCATAAGTTTTATTAATGTGTAAACAAGCACGCCAGTTTTCAAATTAGTTAATAAAATCAAAGATATATTTGGCTCTAGTTAGTGTGGTTTATTAACAAATCCGAGTTTTAAGCTACAACAAGCTTAGTTATAAAAAATCAGTCTTTGTAAATATTTTGCCCTGCGAACTAGTACAGCAATATTAGTTTCGATTTGGTCTATGGCGACTTGAGGTAGCCGGGTTTAAGCTTTGGGCTGTCGAGTATTATTCTATAAACCTACAGGATTCAAGTTGTTAAACGCCTGCTAATACGGGCAGAAATAAATTATTTTATTAGTGATTCCCACCGCAGATTTGATAAGGATGAACGGGTCACATGAGCAGGAACCGTTCGTCGGAAATAGTTAATATTTCACAGCAAATAAGTAAGTATTGCCTATATTTTCAGTTCGCTGGGTTTACTCGTACGAATGACAGGTAGAGCCGGATCCAGTAGTCCTGTTCTAGCTTGAACCGACTAAACTCTCGATGAGTGAGCGGAGCAAGATAGTGAACGCCAGGGCACAGGGAGACACAGGGAAATTTATGCAAACAGGCTGCAAAATACTACTCACTACTTTTGTCCTCGTGTTGTTGTCAGGCCAGATTTCAGTTGCGCTCGGTGATGACAAAACACGCAATCAGGCCAAGCGTATCCATGATCGCCTGACCGGGGTTCCAGCTAGCAATAGCGTGATAGACGAAATGGAAGTTTTGCTAACGAGCGATTCATCGGGCAGGACCGCGGCAGACAAGGCGATGGAAAATCCGGCCTTTTACAACGTCACCCTGAAGAATTTCGTTACCCCCTGGACCAACGAAGAACAAACCGTATTCGCGCCATTGAACGACTACACGGCTACGGTTATCGGTATGATTCGGGATGATGTCGATTTCCGTGAAATTTTATATGGCGATATTATTTATGCCGGTAATAGTAGTTCGCTGGGGATTAGCCCCTACTCTAATAGCAATAATAATCACTATGAAGAACTGGAAGCACTGGGCCCGGTTGCTGGTAATCTTGCCAGCACCTCTGTTTTGCAAGGACCTGTACAGGGAGTCACACAAAGCTCACTTACTGGCCTCCCCGTTATCGCCACTGCCGGAGTAGTAACGACACGAGCCGGCGCCGAGGCATTTTTCGTAGACGGCACAAACCGGGCGATGTTTCGGTTTACCCTGAAGAATCATCTTTGCACTGATCTTGAACCCCTGAAAGACATTTCAAGAACCCCCGATAAAATTCGGCAGGATGTATCGCGCAGCCCCGGCGGGGATAGCCGTATCTTTCTCAACAATTGCATTGGTTGCCACGCGGGTATGGATGGAATGGCAGGTGCCTATGCTTATTACAACTATGACAATGCGGCTGCTCAACTGGAATACACCGCTGGCGGGGTTCAGGACAAACACCTGATCAATTCGGATAATTTTAAACCCGGTAATATCATGATCGATGACAGTTGGATTAATTATTGGCGAAATGGGCAAAACGGCGTACTGGCCAGTCGAAACGGTTCGCGCGGTTGGGGGCATGCAGGTGAAGTGCTTGACAGTAAAGGTAATGCGGTTGGCAATGGCGCCAAGTCACTCGGTATCGAACTGGCGAATAGCAAGGCATTTGCACAATGCCAGGTAGACAAGGTTTTTGAACTGGTTTGCTTTCGTGACCCTAACGATTTATCCGCAGACATCGTTGAACGAAATTCGATTGTTGATAATTTTGTCGCCGGTGGATACAGGATGAAACAAGTCTTTGGTGATGTCGCTGCCTGGTGTAAAGGGAGTTAAGCCAATGCTAGTATTGCGTCGGCCATTCATTGGGCTATTTTACTTTTTGCTTGCAAGTTTAATCATAGCTTGCGGAGGTGTTGTTGATACCGTTGCCAACCCTGACTTAAATACGGGCACCACCGATTATCGCGGCCCGCCATCTGCAACCAGTGATGTCCGTGCTTTTGAAATTAATCTGTGGAATTTTCTGAAAGCAGATAACCGTTGCGGACAGTGCCACGCTAACGGCCAACAACCTGATTTCGTCAATGCCAGTGACGTTAATCTTGCCTACGCAAAAGCTGTACCACTGGTTAGTTTTCTGGACCCACCCAGTTCGCTGATGGTGACCAAGGTAGGTGGAGGGCACAATTGTTGGCTAACGTCGGCACCGGCCTGTGCAGCCAGTATTCAAAACATGATTATCAATTGGGCGGGCGGATCGGGTAGTTCGTCGGCGCGTGTTATACAGTTAACGCCGCCGCTAATCAGGAATCCTGGTGATAGCAAGACCTTCCCGATCAGCGCTACGGATTTTGCTAATACAATACATCCGATATTGATTGCTCGCTGCCAGTCCTGTCATGAAGAATCTGTAAGCCTGCCGATCTCACCATTTTTTGCTAATGGAGATCCCTTAACCGCCTACGAGGCTGCGAGGTCCAAGATCGACATCGACACGCCTTCCAATTCTCGATTTGTCGTAAGGCTCCGAGAAGAGTTTCACAATTGCTGGACAAACGATTGTCAGACTGATGCGGCAACGATGCAAACCGCGATAGAAAATTTTGCAGGAGCGATTACAGCCACCGCGGTAGATCCCTCTCTCGTCACCAGCAAGGCAGTGACCCTGTCAGATGGAATCATTGCCAGTGGCGGCAATCGACACGAGAATAATCTGATCGCGATTTGGGAATTTAAAACTGGTATAGGTGGCACCGCATTCGATACCAGTGGTATCGAACCAGCGATCGACTTGTCACTCAGCGGCAACGTGAGTTGGCTCGCTGGCTTCGGTTTAAATTTCACAGGTGCTAGTGGCAAGGCACAGGGCGATACCTTTAATAGCAAAAAACTACACGACTTTATCAGCGCCAGTGGTGAATATTCGATCGAAACCTGGACTGTTCCAGCGAATGTCACCCAGGAAGATGCCAATATTGTCAGTTATTCTGCCGGTTTTAATACGACTGCGAGAAATTTTACCCTCGGTCAAGCGCTCTACAATTATGAATTCTACAATCGAGTCGATGATCCAGTCCCCGCTGACACGGTTACATTCTTATCCACTGAAGATGCAGGCGAGATTCTCCAGTCAGGTCTCCAGCATGTAGTCACTACTTATGATCCTGTCATTGGCCGTAGTGTTTATATCAACGGTAGCCCGCTTACCTTGACTGATCCGGTTTCCGGTAGCACTTCAATCTCTAACTGGGATGATTCCTTTGCGTTTATACTAGGCAATGAAGTCCCCGGCAACCGCCCCTGGAGTGGTCAAATACGTATGGTTGCAATCCACAACAGGGTATTGACGCAGGCGCAGGTTCTGCAAAATTTCGATGTTGGCGTTGGCCAAAAATACTTTCTCCTTTTTTCAGTCGCTGAACGTCTCGGTATTGCCGGAAGTTTTATTGTGTTCGAGGTATCCCAGTTCGACAATTATAGTTACCTGTTTGAGAAACCAGTGTTTATCAATCTTGATCAAAACTGGACCCCGGTGACAATTGATATAGAAGGTATGCGGATTGGTATCAACGGCAAGGAAGCGGTTGCGGGCCAGGTATTTGCGCGTATGTCGGAGAGCATCAGCAGTGGCAAATATGATGCCCAAAGTGGACAGATATTATCTTCACTGGGTGCGGTAATCGCACTCGAAAAGGGTAGTAATAGTGACGAGTTTTTCCTAACCTTTGAAAGACTGGGTCTGGAAACCAATATTTTTAGTGATCCGCTGCCCGGAGTTTCGACTAGTCCGGCACCCAACCTGCTCGCCTCTGATATTGGGGTCAGAACGTTCGAAGAGATTAATGCGAGCATCTCGGCGATCACTGGTATTCCCGTCACTAATTCTGAGGTCGTCGCGATTTATGACAATTATCAGCAGCAATTTCCAACCGTGGAAGCAATTAGTGCCTTTTTAGCTTCGCATCAAATGGCTATCGCACAATTAGCGCTCACCTCCTGCAGTGAACTCGTTGACGCGGACAAATTGCTTTCCAGCAATGATCCTAATCGATACTTCCCGGGTTTCGATTTTACTGCTAGCGCTGCTACAGCATTCGATGACACGACTAAACGTAATCGGATCGTCGATCCTCTGCTTGCTGCAGTACTGAATGTTGACGGTCTTGATCCAACTAATAATTTAACCTCACAACCCGACGAATCCGAGATCAGAGATATGCTGGGTGCAACTGCTACTCAGGACCTCGATCCTGTTTTAAGCGGTGATGCATACGAAAGCCTGATCACCGAGATGACGGCCTGTGGTGGCGCTTGCGATACCATCGCTCGTACCGAGCAAACTGTAAAAGCCGTATGCGCAGCTACAGTCGGTGGTGCGGTCATGTTAATACAATAGGGTTGCAAGACTATGGCTAAAAAACAAAAATTTAAGCTGCTCTCACCGGATGCCCCGCTACGGCATGAAAATCACGCGCGCCCGATTACTCGACGAGAATTTATTAGTCAGGGATTTATCGGCGGTTCAGCGACGCTCCTGGGTGGTGGAATATTCAGTCTGTTTGCCAATCCGAATGCTGCCATGGCGGCTGTTTCTCAAGATCTCGACGCATTGGCCACCGACATCGGTTGCACATTGGGTGGTCTGGGTAGCGCCAAAGTACCATTTATATGTTTTGACCTGGCCGGCGGCGCCAATCTTGCTGGCTCCAATGTGCTGGTCGGCCAGGGCGGCGGGCAGATGGATCGCTTATCCACCTCGGGATACAGCAAGCTAGGCATCCCTGGTGACATGATTCCTGGTCTCGATGACACTGGCGTCACCTTGCTAAACACAAGCGTTGGTGATTTTACCAATACTGATTTGAACCTGGCTTTTCATGCCGATAGCGCTATGTTGCATGGAATACTGGAAAAAGCAGCGGCGACTGTCGGTAATGTTGATGGTTGTGTCATCCCCGCTCGTTCAGACAACGACACCGGTAATAACCCCCACAATCCGCTCTACGGCATCGCAATGACCGGGGCAAAGGGCAGCGTAGTTGACCTCATAGGTTCTCGTACCAGTGAATCGGGTGGTAATTCGCTGGCACCCGCGGTACAAATCAATCCGGAGGTCCGCCCTACTAAAGTTGACCGGCCTGGTGATGTGACCGGCATGGTCGATGTCGGCAACCTGACCGCAATTTTGAGCGATCCTTCTGACGTCACGGCAGTGATGGAATCGATAGCCCGCATCAGTCATAAAAAAATGAAACTAGGTACGGTTAGTACCGGCCTTGGTAACAATGATGTCGTCAAGGATTTAGTGCGTTGTGGTTATTTGAAAGCGGCCGACATCGCGAATCGATTTGCGGGTGTCCCGGTAGATCCAACCCAGGATCTTGATATTCAGGCAATCTTTTCACCGACCGAGTTCATGGACAGGGAATTTAGCAAAACGGCATCAATAATGAAGATGGTAATGAATGGATACGCCGCCGGAGGCTGTATAACCATGGGTGGTTACGATTATCACACCGGTGATCGTCGCACCGGTGAAAATCGAGACCTGCGCGCCGGCCGCTGTATCGGTGCCTGCCTCGATTATGCACGAAGACTAGGCAAGCCTTTGATGATTTATGTATTTAGCGATGGCTCGGTCGCCAGCAATGGTATGCCGGATGTTACGACTACCAGCGGTGCTGGTGAAAACCTGACACTGGGTGGTGGCGGCAAGGGTCAATGGACCGGGGACAATTCTTCGACGGCCTGTTCTTTTTTCCTGGTATACAGTCCTACGGGCGCGCCTGCCTTGTCTAATAATGGACAGGCTGCTGAATTACATCGCCAGATAGGTCGTTTTTCTAACGATGCGTCGGTGGTTACTTCCGCGACACCGGCTGCCAATAACCCAAATTTACTCGTCAATATGCTGTTACTAAATTACATGGCCGTAAATGGCGATATATCTCCCTCAAATACCAGCGCCTTTACCAGTCTATTTCCAAATCACGGCCTGGGCAGCAATCTCGGCAATTATATTGCCTTTAGTACACTATAAAACGGGTGTTCAAAGCGATCAATGGCTAAGGATCCACCTCGGATAAAGTTAAAATTCTCGAATCTGGCGGCCTGTTTTGCGGTAGTTATATCGTCCCTGGTATGCAACTTTTCAAGCGCACATGCCAACTGGTTTAAGCAACAACAAGATATCATGGGTACGCGTATCTCGGTTGAACTCTGGCACAAAAACGAATCCCTGGTGAGCCAATGTAGCGACAAAATTTTTGCTGAAATGCATAGACTCGATGCGATGATGAGTCCATATAAAGCGGATAGTGAGATCTCTTTCATCAATAACAATGCCTCGACTGAAACAATTGAGATTAGCGATGAAATGGCTGAAATTATTGATCGGTCATTGTATTTTTCGAATATTTCAGACGGTGCTTTCGATATCACTTTCGCCAGTATCGGCTATAGATACGATTATAGAAAAAAACTGAAACCTTCGGATCAACTGATCGAGTCGAGTTTAGAGTCGATTGATTATCGGCACATCAACTTGAGCAATAATGAGCTGCGCTTCAATGACCCGGGGGTACAAATTGATCTGGGCGGGATTGCCAAGGGTTACGCGGTCGATCGTGCCATTGAAATTGCCAAACAGTGCGGTATCGACGAGGCCCTGATTAGTGCGGGCGGCGATAGTAAAATATTAGGCAAGAAGCAGGGCAGGCCCTGGATAATCGGGATTCAACATCCACGTAAAAAAAATGAAATGGCACTCGTATTACCGCTTAGTGATACTGCGATTTCGACATCTGGTGACTATGAACGTTTTTTTATACGCGATGGTCAGCGAGTTCATCATATTATCAATCCATCGACAGGTAAGTCTGCAACCGTGACCTGGAGTGCGACCGTCACGGGTCCCGATGCAATCACAACCGATGCCCTGTCTACAACTATTTTCGTGCTGGGTGCTATAAAAGGTATTGCCTTGATCGAGACAATGGAAAATATAGATGCGGTTATTATCGACAACGAGGGGAATGTACATTACTCGTCAGGTTTACAGGAGCCGACCAGCAATGATTAACAAAATCCCTCCATTCTCCAGAATATTTGCATCATTAGTGATGAAATTTATCTATCTATCGAAATTATCACTGCTGATTCTTATTCTCGGATTTTTTGCCACCAGTGTAAACGCCAATGAAGACACCGACGAAACCCTGGAATCCAGTATCGAGTCCCTCAAAAAAGAAGTGCTTTCGCTCAATCGTGACCTGTTCATCCTCGAGGAAGACCTACTCTTTCCTGCCAATACCCAGTTCAGCATATTTCTGTCGATGAACGCTGGCCAACTATTCACCCTGGATTCAGTCCAGCTTCGTATCGATGACAAGAATGTCGCCAACCATCTATATACAGAACGTGAGTTAGCAGCACTCAAGCGTGGTGGTGTACAGCGCCTCTATATTGGAAATTTGGCCTCGGGTGAACACGAAATTGTAGCGGTATTTACCGGGATTGGTCCTGGCGGCCGAGACTATCGGCGCGGTAAAACAATCGTAGTTGATAAGACCACTGAACCTCAATTTGTCGAATTCACTATTGCAGACGATACGCCACTGTCAGCAGTAACAAACGTGGAAATCACAATCACTTAACCCAGAACCAACTGAGTGGGTACAGGCATCATGACACCTGAACAAACCGCAGC